>JAZADA010000482.1:0-6074 GCA_036124135.1 Planctomycetota bacterium
GGATCCCAACAATGAGTTGCTTGCCTATTTTGAGCCGCGACGGTTAACGGCCGAGGAGGTGCGGGACAGTATGCTGCTGGTCAGCGGTGAACTAACACGGCGTGTCGGTGGTTTGCCTGCCATGCCAGAGATCAACATGGAAGTGGCGCTGCAGCCGCGCATGATCCAGTTTTCCATTGCTCCGGCGCATCAACCATCGCGAACCCCCTGGTTGAGAAATCGTCGTACGATTTACACCTATCGAGTGCGTGGCCAGGCCGATCCCTTCCTGGAAGTCTTTGATCGGCCCAATCCAAATACTTCCTGCGAAATGCGTAATGCACCCTCGGTGACGCCCCAGGTCTTTACCTTGCTCAACAGTGACATGGTGACCGATCGTGCGATTGCGTTTGCCTTGATGCTGGAGAAACAGACCGACGAGGTGGCGAAACAGATCAACCGGGCTTTTTTGCGATCCTATGGCCGGCTGCCAACAGGTTCCCAGCGTGAATCCCTGCTGGGTTACTACCGGGAAATGGTCGAGCATCATGAAAAAGTGAAGCCGCAGCCGGTTCCCTACCCCACGCGTATTACCCGTTCCCTGGTCGAGGAATTGACCGGACGCCCATTTAAGTACGAAGAGGTGCTCCCGGTTTTCGAGGATTACATGGCGGATCGGAAACCGTGGGACGTGGCTGCCCGTACCCGGGCACTGGCAGATGTCTGCCAGTTATTATTCAACAGTAACGAGTTCATGTATGTTTATTGATCGCTGACAGGGTAACCTTTTGAGGACGGATTAAAGACAATGTTTTCCACGCGACGTGAATTCTTGTGCGGCCTGGGCAGTTCCCTGGGGGCGGTTGCGCTCACGGACCTGTTGAGCCAGGAAACACGGGGAGCGGAAAAAGCAACCAGCCCGTTGTCAGTCAAAAAGCCCATGCTGCCCGCGCGTGCCAAGGCTGTAATTATGCTCTTCATGGAAGGGGGGCCCAGCCAGGTCGATACGTTCGATCCCAAGCCAAAACTGAATCAGCAGCATCTCAGCGAATCAAAACGAACCGCAGGCCTGGCGACCGGAAAACGTTTTTACGTCGGTAGTCCCTTCAAGTCTCGCAAGGTCGGTAATGCGGGGATCGATATGTGTGACCAGTTCGTACACATGGCCGATCCAGCGGTGGCCGATGAACTCTGTGTCTATCGAGGCTGCCAGGCCGATTCACTCAATCATCCCGAGGCACTCTATCACATGAACACGGGGAATCGCCTGGGAGGAGATCCTGCCCTGGGGGCCTGGACCACGTATGGCCTGGGGACGGTCAACCAAAATCTTCCCGGGTATATCGTGATGACGGAACTGGCCATGCCACAGGGAGGTCCGGGTAACTGGAGCAATGGATTCCTGCCAGCTCATTTCCAGGCCACGCGATTACGCAGCCAGGGTTCCCCCATCCTTGACTTGAAACCACGCTCCTACAAGACACGCCAGCATCAGCGGCGCAGCCTCGACCAGTTGGCGCTGCTGAATCGTCAACACGCGGCGAATCATCCGCAGCATCAGCAGTTGCTCTCCCGCATGGAGAGTTATGAACTGGCTTTTCGCATGCAGGCAGAAGTGCCGGGTGTCATTGACCTGGGCCAGGAACCCCAGCATGTACATGATGCATACGGCCTGGACGATCCGGCTACCGCTTCCTTTGGCAAGCAATGTCTCATGGCTCGCCGCCTGGTGCAGCAAGGTGTCCGCTTTGTCCAGGTGTTTTCCGGTGGCTGGGACAGCCATGACTACCTCCAACGGGGACACTCGGCCCGTATCAAGAGCGTCGACAAGCCGATTGCCGCTCTTATCAAGGATCTGAAAGCCCAGGGGATGCTTGATGAGACCCTGGTGATCTGGACGGGCGAGTTTGGACGTACCCCGGACAATAATTACCGTGGAGGCGTGACCTCGCTGGGACGTGGGCATAATATTGATGCCATGAACATGTTCCTGGCGGGCGGTGGTGTCAAACAGGGTGCCATGGTGGGGGCAACCGATGAAATCGGTGCCAAGGCGGTGGAAGTGGTGCACCCCATCCGGGATCTTCACGTGACGCTCCTGCATTTACTGGGACTCGATGATAATAAGCTGACGTATTTCCATGGTGGTCGATTCAAGCAACTGTCCCAGTTCGGTGGCGAGGTGATCAAGGAACTGATTGCCTAGCCTGGGAACGGTAGATTCGAGAGGCCGGGATGCAATTCCTGGGAGTGTTTTGCAGTGATGAATCCCGAAGAACACGCAACGCATGATACGGCCGGAGAATTAGACGAAGTCTGTGACTGGTTCGAACAGGCGTGGCAATCGGGCGAGACCCCGGAGGTTAACCAGTTCCTGGCGACTCATGCCAGGCGATGGCAACGTTGGCCGGTTGCGATTCGTCGGCAATTGCTTGAGGAGCTGATTAAGCTGGACCTGGAATATCGCTGGCAGGAACAGGATCCATCCCAGCGGACGGCCCTGGTTGCGAAGCAGGATACGCTTGTCGGTGACGATGGATTGTCCAAGCGGCTGTTGCTGGAAGACTATGTCACCCAGCACCCGGAACTGGGTTCCTCCGACAAGTTGTCGTTGGAACTGGTGTTGGAGGAATATCGGGTGCGACAACGGTGGGGTGACCAACCGCCGCACCAGGAGTATCTCAAGCGGTTTCCCGGGCATGGAACGCAGTTACAACAGCAACTCGCCCAGGTCGATTCCGATCTGTCCGCTGAGCAGCAGACCCAGCATCGTCAGTTGACCAGTTCCAACACGATACCCTCGCCAGCACTGGCCAGTGGACGTTTTGGTGACTATGAACTGCTCGAAGAAATTGCCCGCGGAGGTATGGGCGTGGTCTACAAGGCCCAGCAAGTAAGCCTTAGCCGAATCGTGGCCCTGAAGATGATTCTTTCTGGGCAATTGGCCAGTGACGAAGACGTGCGCCGTTTTCGTAGCGAAGCGGAAGCTGCGGCTAATTTGCAGCATCCAGGTATCGTTCGCATTTACGAGGTGGGGACGATCGATGGCCAGCACTATTTCTCGATGGATTATATCGAGGGCCATAGCCTGGCCGACCAGGCGGTATTGGGATCCATGGGGGTCGAAGAGGCAGCGGGCTTGGTGAGCCAGGTTGCCATAGCAATTGAGTATGCGCATCAGCAGGGGATTTTGCACCGGGACTTGAAACCACACAACGTCTTGATGGATGCGAAGAACCAGCCCTGGGTAACAGACTTTGGCTTGGCCAAGCGAATTGAAGGTCAGTCAGATCTGACCGGAACGGGGCAGGTCCTCGGTACCCCCAGTTACATGCCACCGGAACAGGCGTGTGCCGATACTGCAGCGATGGGACCGGCCAGTGATGTCTATTCGCTAGGAGCCATTCTTTATGAACTGGTGACAGGGCGTCCGCCTTTCAAGGCTCAAACGTCGCTTGATACATTGTTGCAGGTCCTGCACGAAGAACCGGTTTCTCCCCACTCGCTCAACGGGAGTGTGCCGGCAGACCTGGAGACGATTATTCTCAAGTGCCTGGAAAAAGATCCCCGGCGTCGGTACCAGTCGGCCCAGGAGTTGGTGGAGGAGTTGGGGCGTTACCTGGCAGGCGAACCGATCCAGGCGCGACCGATTGGTCAGTGGGAGCGGGCTTGGCGATGGTGCCGGCGTAAGCCAACCCTGGCGGCCCTTTACGGCACGGCTGCTACGTTGATGCTGATCTTGGGGATCGGGGGCACGATGGTGGCCGTCCAGCAGTCCCGGAATGCTCGCCAGCAAACAAGCTTACGACGGCAGGCCGATGGTGCCACGGAAAAAGCGAGGCAGAATCTGCAGGTGGCCGTGACCGAAAGAAAACGTGCTGACCAGGAAGCAGCCAGTGCTCAGTCCAGTAACAAGAAGGCCATTCGCAATCTCCAGGTTGCCGAGGGTGAACGAAAACGTGCAAACCGTGAGGCGACTGCTGCTCGGGATAGTGCCGAGGAGGCGCGGCAGAATCTCCGTGTCGCCGAGCAAAATCTTTACCACGCCTATATGCTCCAGGCACGGATTGATTGGAAAGAAAGAAACCTCAAACGGCTTGCTCAAACACTTGATCAGTTTCGAAATGCGGAGACCTTGAAAAGTTTTGAATGGCACTATTGGAATACGCTTCTGAAGAACAATGCCGTCACGCTGGCAGGACACGAAGGACCAGTACGCGGTGTGGTATGTAGTCCCGATGGCAAATGGCTGGCGTCGGCAGGTGAAGATCAGACGATTAAGATTTGGCAGGTGGAAACAGGCCAGCTGGCAGCAACCTTGAGGGGGCACGAGAAAACCATTCGAGGCTTGTCGTTTAGCCAGGATGGCCTGCAACTGGCATCAGGCAGTGAGGATCGTACAGTCAGGATTTGGGATGTTGTGGCGGGTAAGCAATTGCAGGTTCTTGCTGGCCACAAGGGATATGTGAACAGCGTCTCTTTCCATCCCGATGGTCAACATGTGGCCTCGGGAAGTGGTGATCGTACGGTCAGGATCTGGGACCTGGACCGTCGCGAAGCGATGAAAACTATTGCAGACTACAAGGGACAGGTGACAAGCGTTTGTTACAGCATGGATGGGACTCGACTGGCGGTGGGAGGGACCCTGTTCCTGCGGCTTTACGATGATGCAGGAATCTACGTGGGCGGGTTCAGTGGCACTTCCACGTATGTGCGCAGTATTGCCTTGAGCCCGCAGGGAAAGTACCTGGCGGCTCGGCACTATGAACTGGCTCGCGCCGCTGGTGATCGCAGCGAAGAAGTCGTCCAACTCTGGGATGTGGCCAGTCGTCAGAAACTGATGATCATGAGGGGATGTGCGGGGAGTGGCAGTATGTCACTATCGTTTAGTTCGGATGGAAAACTGCTGGCAGCACCTTCCGAGGATGGGGCGGTGAAGGTGTGGCGTGTTCCCACCGGAGAAGAGGTGTTGAGGCTGCGGGGGCATGTCGGAGCAGTGAGCGCGGTGAATTTTCATCCAGACGGTAAACGTTTAGCCTCGGCCGGTCTCGACGGAACGGTCAAGCTCTGGGATGCATTTACCCAGGAAAGAGTTTTGACCCTGTCGGGGCATGAAGGGTTCATTAAGTCGTTGAGCTTCAGTCCAGATGGTAAGCAACTGGTCTCGACCAGCCGTGATCAAACGGTCAAGGTCTGGGATATGACGGGGCAAATGGAAGTTCGTACAGTGCCAGTAAAACAGGGGTACCTGGAGGCGGTAAGCTACAGCCCGGATGGACAATTCCTGGCCTTGAGCGGCATAGGAAACCAGGTGGCCCTTTGGAGAAATCGTGGCCCGTTCAAAAAAGTGTTCAGTGGATTTGAAAATGGTGGATATAGCCTGGTTTTCAGTCCGGATGGAAAGAGCCTGCTGCGGGGCTCCTCGGGACAACTGAAAAAAATAGACGTGCAAACAGGCCGTGAGCTCACGATAACGACGAGCAGCTTTGGGAATGTCCGGTACTCTTCCTTCAGCCCGGATGGCGAGCGGTTCGCCAGTTGCGCGCTCGATGGCACACTGAAGGTCTGGGATGTCTTGTCAGGAGACGAACTTTTTACCTGTCGTGGCCACCGGGAACGGGCCATTAGTATTGCCTTTAGTCCCGATGGTAAGACGATCGTCTCCGGGAGCCAGGACGCTACTGCTAAAACCTGGGATGCAGAAACAGGCAAGGAAATCCTGACGCTGCAGGGGCATACCGGATATGTGAACCGTGTTCTCTTTAGTCCGGATGGGAAGCGTGTTGCATCCGCCAGTGCTGATCACACGGTGAAAGTGTGGGATGCTCATTCGGGACGGGAGATGCTGACCTTGCGAGGGCATGCCAAACCCGTGACAGCCCTGGCATTTAGCCCCGATGGCAAGCGGCTTGCCTCGGGTAGCCATGACCAGACTATTAAAATCTGGGGCGAACAGATGTATCTCAAGAGTGCCACAGGAACCGTTCCGGCGAAATGATGTTCGTTTCTTTCTTGTGAGCCTTGATTGCTGAATTCGCCACTACCGGCTCCATCCGGTAAACTAGATCCTGCTTATTAAAAGTGAAGTGGTTTTC
>JAZADA010000483.1:0-3775 GCA_036124135.1 Planctomycetota bacterium
CCGGCCCACTTGTCAAACGTGGGCTGAAATGTCGTGGAGGACCAGGAGACACCTGGCAGTTCCAGTTTCGATAACTGCTCCAGCAAGCTGGCTGCCTGAATGAAGGGAGCACCGAACTGGCGGAAGGGTTGATCGGTTCCACGTCCCTCGGAAATATTAGTTGCCTCCAGGACAACTTGCCCGGGATAGACCAGGCAGTTTTCCCAGCTCGGTAAGTTTGGCGATGGTGCAATCCAGGGCAAACCGGTCTGGTCAAACATCCGAGAACGTTCCCATCCCTGCACGGGAATCACCTCCAGGTTAGCGTCAATCTGCATTTCTCGATTGACCCAGCAAGCTAACTCGCCAATCGTCAAGGCATGCCGCATCGGTATGGCTGCACGTCCCACGAAGCTGGCATAGTCCAGTTCCAGGCAGGGACCCTCTACCTGCAGGCCACCAATCGGATTGACTCGATCCAGGATAATGACCGGCAAGCTGGCCTGCTGGCAAGCTTCCAGGCAATAGGAGATGGTCCAGATATACGTATATACACGCGTTCCCACGTCCTGCAGGTCGATGACCAGGCAATCAATATCCTGCAGCATTTTCTCCGTGGGCCTACGGGTATCACTGTAAAGACTGTACACCGGCAAGCCGAGTTCAACATGGTAGGAATCACGACTTTCGATCATGTTGGCTTGCTGTTTTCCTGCAAAGCCATGCTGGGGGGAAAAGAGAGTCGTGAGCCAACCCGGGAACGCATTCTCCATCAGGTAGCAGGCAAGCTGCCCATGCCGGTCCACGGAAGCCTGGTTCATAAGCAGCCCAAACCGGCCTGACTTTAAAAGATCAGGCGGATCCGCGAGGCAAGCTTCCAGGCCACTGATTACAGGGTGCTCTTCATTCACGGAAAATTACCAGGCCCTTATTTATTCACGATACAGCAGGTAACGTGCTCGCCGTTTGCGAAACTCCGTAAGTTCCGCCTGGTATGCCGCCTGGATCTGCCAGACCGTTTTCTTTCCTGCTTTCACCGCTTCGAGTGTCTGCTTATCGGCAAGCAAGCGGTCATAAGACGCCACCTTCCAGGTCTCGGGATAGTGCCGCCGCAACCAACAGGCAATCTCCAGGCCGAGGGCAAGCGGGCGAAACCGGCCACGGTCCGTGATGACAATGCTGATACCACCACAGGATTCCTTGGAAAATTTACTGGAACCCGGGGTAAAATGGACAGGAATAAAACGTACGCCCGGTAACGGCTGCTTGTTTAAATGTCGTGCCAGCTCCTGGCCGTCGAGCCAGGGTGCTCCCAGGATCTCGAAGGGCGTATCGGTACCTCGTCCGACCGACAGGTTGGTCGTTTCCAGCAGACCAATCCCCGGGTAAAGCAGGGCCTCATTGAGGTTCCGCATATTAGGCGAGGGATTTACCCAGGGAAGATCCGTACGGTCAAAAAAATCACCACGGTGCCAACCTTCCATCTTGACCACCTGCAAGTCCAGCTTCATCTTCTTCTCGTCACGAAACATGCGAGCCAACTCACCCATCGTCATACCGTGTCGAACGGGTACTGGATGAAATCCAACAAAAGATTCTCGACCAGGATCCAGCACAGGGCCCGCGACCTCGTGACCGTTAATGGGGTTCGGACGATCCAGGACTACAAACCGCTTGCCAGCCTTGGCAGCCGCCTCCATGGCCAGTCCCATCGTCGATGCGTAAGTATAAAATCGTGTTCCGATATCCTGGATATCAAAAACAAGGGTATCGATCGCAGCGAGGCTCTCGGCCGTCGGCTGACGGGTTTTTCCATACAAGCTATGCACCACCAGTCCTGTTTCCTCGTCCCGAGCGTCCCCCACGTTCGATTGATCCAGGACACCACGAAATCCGTGTTCCGGGCTGAACAGGCTGACCAGTTGCACATCCGGCGAACGATGCAAGACACGGACCGTGCTCTGCCCAACACGATTGATACCGGTATGATTCGTGATCAACCCTACCTTTTGCCCCTTGAGAAGCCGAAACTGGTCTGCTGCCAGGACATCCACACCGGTCATGACGGGTCGTAGCCCCATCGATGCCGGGCTGGCCTGGCCAGGACGTTTGATGGCTGCCGCGGCCACGCTACCAATCCGACCTGCCAGGCGATTAATGCTTCCCTTCCCATCCGGATGCAAACGATTGCCCAGGAAAATAACGAACAGGTCCAGTCCCGGATCAACCCACAAGCTGGTACCGGTAAACCCACCATGCCCAAAAGCCTTCGTGGTGAACAGTTCACCACGGTTGGACGAATATCCGGTCTGCTTGTCCCAACCGAGACCACGCAGTCCACTGGAAACCGTGTGGGCTGCGGTCATCACCTCCACGGTCCGCTTGCTGAGAACTCGCACGCCGGCGTACTCACCGCCTCCCAGCATCATCTGGGCGTAGATGGCCAGGTCATCCGCGGTGGAAAACAGGCCGGCATGGCCAGCAATACCATCCAGCAGGTAAGCTCGCGGATCATGAACTTCGCCCTGCATCCACTTGCCGCCACGCATTTCGGTAGGGGCTGCCCGCTTGCGCCTGGCAGCATCCGGACGGTAACCGGTATCAATCATACCCAGGGGGCGAAAAACATGCTCCTGGGAAAACTCGTGGATATTCTTTCCCGAGATCTTATGCACCAGGTCCGCCAGCATAATAAAACCGACATCGGTATAAATGAACTTCGTCCCAGGCTCCGCGAATAATTTCAATCCGTAAATACGTTCCATCGAACGACGCGGGCCATCCTGGTAATCTTTCAGTGAATTATCCGGAATCAGCCCCCCCTGGTGCGTCAGCAACTGGAACAGCGTGATCCCCTGTTTCCCCTCGGCTCCGAACTGGGGCACATAGGCTGAAACGCGTTCAGCAATTCGCAATTTGCCCTGCTCAACCAGTTTCATGATACTGGTCCCGGTAGCCACAGGCTTGGTAATCGAAGCCATGTCGAAAACCGTATCGACCGTCATCGGAACCTTGACTGGCTTCTCCTGTTTATGGCCATACGCCTTGAGCCAGGCGATTTTACCCCGGTGACCCACCGCGATCACACAACCTGGCATTTGCCCCTCGGCGATTCCTTCTGCCACGATCCCGTCAATGCGTTCCAGTTGCTTCGAATCCATGCCGGCATCTTCCGGAGACACTTTCGGCAGTCGGGGCGGAACCGCCAGACCACTTGATGCCACAGTGATCATACTCAGCATCATCACCAGACATCGGGACATCGACTTCTTCTTCATGGTTTTCCCTTGGTTAGACCCATATCAACCAGTTGATTCTTCCGTTTCCGCCAGGCCATCGCGGAATTCGCCTGCTTCCCTGGCCGGTTCTACGAATCGTTTCGTCGGCAAAACAACGTGGGCCAGCAGGCCGACCCCTATCGTAGTCGCCGCCCCAATCAAGGCATACCAGGGCCAGGCAATCTCCGTTCCGAATTTGACATAGCTGAGAACCGCCACGGCTACCACCAGCCCACAAAAAGCATCTCGCTGCTGAACATGACGTGTAAAGACGCCAAGGAAAAACAGGCCCAGCAGGATCCCGGCACTAAAGCCGGCAATGGCCAGCGCATGAGAAACCACGCTACTGGAAAAATACTGGGCAACCACCGCGATCACCATCTGGCAGCAGCCAAAAAAGATGGTGAAACGGCGACTGGCTCTCACCAGGGATCGGTCCGTGGATGCCTCCTTCTTGAAATCACGGTACAGGTCGGAGACCGCCGATGAAGCTGAAGAATTAAGTGAACTGGATGCCG
>JAZADA010000484.1:0-5895 GCA_036124135.1 Planctomycetota bacterium
AGAGCGACATGTTCCTCAAGAAATAGCCTGTTACGCCAACCCTTTCCAAGATGGATCAACTCATGGCTTCCAATTTGAAACTCAACCGTCGTTCAGTACTCCAGGGCATTGCCGGAGCCTCGCTGGCCTTACCGGTACTCGACGCCATGGGAAAAGATGTGGCCGAGCAAACGCCTCGACGTTTCTGTGCGCTGTACACGGCCAACGGAATGTCGTTGCCAAAACAGGACCACAAGATCGACGAGTGGAGTTGGTTTCCAACGGTCAAGGGACGTGATTTCAGTTTCGGAAAATCAACAGCCCCGTTAAGTCCTTTCAGGAAACATGTAAGCTTCATGGGCGGACTGTACCACGCCAACGGCCCCAAGGCGGACCCCCACGTCTGCTCCGACATGTGGCTGACCGGTGCCCCTCTGCACAACCCGCAACGTGAAACCTACAACTCGGTCGCACTGGACCAGGTCGTTGCCCTGCATACGAAACAATACTGTCGCCAGCCATCGCTGGTCCTGTCAATCGATGCCGGTGTCGGCTTCCTGTCACGCACCGGAACGATCTCGTACAGCCTGGAAGGGAAACCGATTCCCGCCCAGAACAATCCTCGCCAGATTTTCGACCAGCTCTTTCGGGGTGACCGAACCTCCCTCGAATCCAAGCGTGACAAGCTGAACAAGCGAATCAAGCTGGTCGACGCGGTGCTCGAAAATGCCCGCTCCCTGAATCGGAAACTGGGACGTTCCGACCGGGAAAAAATGGACCAGTACCTGACTTCGCTCAGTGAAGTGGAGTCGCGACTGATCGCCTCGGAAAAGTGGATTGATATCCCGCTCAAGAAACAGGATCACTCGCACCTCAACCTGGATGCCACGTCCGAGGGCGAACCACGAGAATACTATCGGAACATGTTTGACCTGATTGCCCTGGCGTTCGACGCGGACATCACCCGCTCGGTCGCCTTCATGCTTAATCGAGAAGATGGCATGGGGATCAGTGATACGTTCCCCTTGAAACTGGGCCTGAAAAAGACACATCACAGCCTGTCGCATGCGTATGACAAAGCGGGCCAACTGGAATTCGCCAAGTATGATCAGTTCCTCAGCGAACAGCTGGCCTACTTCTTTGGACGACTGCAGGGTTACCAGGACAAGAATGGTAGCGTGCTTGATAACAGCATCGTCCTCTACGGCAGTGGTGCCAGTACCACGCACAATCCCCGGAACCTTCCCACCTTAATCGCGGGTGGATCCAACATGGGACTCCAGCACGGTACTTACTGGGCTCGTGACAATACTCCGATGTCCAATGTCTTTCTCAGTATCCTGCATTCGCTGGGCATCGAGGCCGACGCTTTCTCGGACAGTACGGGAGTGCTCCGCGACTCGATCTTCTCCGCGGTGTAACATTCGACCACGTTTAACAGGCAACCTGCGTTACGCGGAAACCTTGCGTCGCAGGTAAATCGAGTCGAACTGGTCGTAGGTCAGCAGCAAGGCTTCCTCGGCGGCATACCGTTCGAACAGGTTTGCAATCAGGTCATCCTCGCCTGGCCAGGGATAGGCAAACACCAGGTCAAAATCAACAGGATCAAGTTCCAGCTGCTCGTAGGCATCATCTGCATCAGTGACCACCCAGAGAAATTCTGAACTATTGTCCGTGTAGGATTCTTCTGCCAGGGATTCAGCACCCGCGGGTACGAAACTACCATGCACGAAATCCACGGGCAGTTCAAAGTCGGCCGCCAGTTGTCTCGATGCCTCCACCAGGGACTCTTCGATCTCGATACCGCAGGCCTCGAATCCCAGCATCGTGGCCAGCGAGGCCGCCACCCCCAGGCCACTCCCCCATTCACAACATGTCGTACCTGTCGACAGGTTCGCCTCGGTAATGGCACGTAACGCGCGATAAACCGTCGCCGAATCACTGGCCACGAAGCCCGTGGGACGTACCGCATGCTGCCGAACAAACTCGTTGATCCGTGCCTCCGCCTCCTCGAGGAATGCAGCGATCTCCCCGGGCAATTCCACGTCGCTGATCGACAGTTCAATGGTTACCAACGGCAAAGCAATCATCCTCGCAAACTAATTGCGCGCAAAAAACAACCAGTCCGTCCGCTGTTCATTGATCAGTTGGTTGTCATAGGTGACCGGTTCCACACGGACTTCCGTGAAGACTTCATGCAGTGCTTCGGAAAACGGGGAACTCTCCGCGTAAGACCAGACAGCCAGGACTCCGCCAGGAGCCAGGTGCTGTCGCGCAGCGGATAATCCGGCCGCTGTATAAAACGAAACACTCTCCTCGCCAAGCCGCTCATCCGGCGAGTGATCCACATCAATCAGGATCAGGTCAAAACAAGACTCCGGCTCAGCCATCAATCGCCCATAGACATCACCCTCGGTCACAACCAGTCGCGGCTCCCCGATTAACTCCGGCGATAACGGGACCAGGCCCTGTGCCAGCCAATCAATCACCTGCGGTAACAATTCCACCACCTCGACCGCTGCAACCCGATCGCAGCGCAACGCTTCCCAGGCGGTGTATCCCAGGCCCAAACCACCGACCATGACCTGCAGGTCCTGCCCTGGATGCATCTGCAGCGCGGTTTGTGCCAGGACCTGTTCGGAATCGGTATACAGGCTGCTCATGAGGAACTCATGATTCAACGTCACCTCGGTCACGATGGTCCCGGGCTGGGACAACAATTCACGACGCCGCAGGCAGAGCATCCCCAGCGGACTCGGTTCATAAGCAAGAATTTCAAGATTTGGTTTAGCCATCGCCTGCTAGACTACCGTGAAAACAGCTGCCTTGTCGAGTAGTGCCAGGAACAGGTTGCTCCGTGACTTGCAGACAATAGATCCAACCGCCATAACAGGAACTTGTCACGAACTTAACAAGTCCCAAGGAGTCTTGCCCGTGCGACGATTCGTCCCATTACTGCTGATGACGCTGTTGATCGGTTCCGTGGCCAGCCCCCTAGCCGCCGAACGCCCAAATATTCTCATCGTGCTGACCGACGACATGGGATTCTCCGACCTGGGATGCTTTGGTGGCGAGATCGAAACCCCACACCTTGATCGCCTGGCAGCAGGTGGATTGCGCTTTACCGAGTTCTATAACACCGCGCGTTGCTGGCCCACGCGTGCCACGCTACTGAGCGGCATCTACAGTAACAATCTCAAGACATCCCAGGTCACCGTTGCCCAGGTACTTAAAACCGCCGGTTACCAAACCGGCATGGTGGGCAAATGGCATCTCGGTAACAACCCGAAAAAAGATGGACCCATCCAGCGTGGTTTCGATGATTTCTACGGCACCATGACCGGCGCTGGATCTTTCTGGGATCCCTACACGCTGGCTCGCAACACCGAATTCACCCAGGTCGATAGCAAGGACTATTACTACACCGACAAGATCGGCTCGGAGGCAGTCCGCCAGATCGAGGCTTTTGCCGACTCGGACAAACCTTTCTTCCAGTACGTGGCTTTCACGGCCGCCCACTGGCCCTTGCATGCCCCGGAAAAATCAATCCAGAAATACCTTCCTCGTTACCAGGGCGGCTGGGAAAAGCTACGTAACGAACGATATGCCCGGATGTTAAAAATGGGAATTATTGACAAGGACCGCTTCCCACTCCCTCCCCTCGAGGACCGGGTCAAACCATGGGACACCATTGACCACAAGCCCTGGCGAATTCGTAACATGGCGATTTATGCAGCCATGGTCGATCACATGGACCAGGCCATGGGCAACATCGTCGATGCCCTCCAACGCACCAAGCAGTTTGACAACACGTTGATCATCTACTTTCATGACAATGGTGCCTGTCCGGAACATCTCGGCGGCAATGCTTATAACACGGCGAACAATATCCTGGAATCTGCCAAGAAGGCCGGAAAGACCGTGGCCGTGGGTGATCACTTTGATGTCCCCATGGGTGGCCCCCTGACCTATGGCAGCGTGGGACACAACTGGGCCTGCGCACAAAACACGCCCATGCGACGTTACAAGATGAACGTGCATAACGGTGGAGCCTGTACCCCGGCCATCATGCATTGGCCGGCAGGGCTGAAAACCAGGGCGGGTTCCATTTCCTCCCAACGAGGTCATGCCGTTGACATGATGGCTACCTGTATCGACCTCGCCGGGGCTCAATACCCGGAACGTTTTAACGAGAAAACTATCGCGGCTCACGAGAGCCTCTCCCTGGTTCCCATACTCAAGGGAAAGACCGTCGACCGCAACCACGCGTACATCTTTAACCATGCCGGAACCCACGCCATCGTAAAAGGCGATTACAAGATCGTACGTGAAGGCAAACGCCCCTGGACCCTTTACAACCTTGCCCGAGACCGCACCGAAACCAGGAACCTGGCTGACCAGGAACCCGAACGCGTCGCAGCACTGGCCAGGATCTGGGAGGCACGCTGGGGGAAAGGAAACAAATAAGGCCTTACGACCTGGTCTCATCCTCTCAACGACAGCAATTCAACCGATTCCTGCTAACGAGGATGCCCCTGTATCTTTCCCAATCGGGCAACTAAAATAGGGACCGATCGTCATCCCTTACGGCCTGCAGGAGCTCAACCGGTGAAGCATCCCATTGCTGCAATACTCCTGGCGCTACTGGCTATCCTACCCGTGAACAGGAACCCGCTTGGCGCACAGTCGGCCGACAACCCAACCGGACACAAGCTGGCCTCCGCGGGTGTTGACTGGACGTACATTTCGCAACACGTGCCGCTGGATCTCAAGTGGCGAAGGCATTTGGAATCCAACCTGCGGTGGATGATTGCTCGAGAACGACTGCAACCGGAAAAACAGGCACCGCGGATCGTGGTGTATGCCGATGCCGGAACCAATTACCAACTCAACGGGAACATCGTTACCGCGTTGGAATCGGCAGGTATTCCGTGCCTGGTACTGGATCGTTCCCGGATCCTGGCAGCCGAACTCCAAAACATCGAAGCCACGATCATGCCCGGGGGCTATTCGACCTTCCAGCGGAACTCGCTGGGAAACCGGGGTATGAATACGCTGCGCCAGTTCGTCAAACAGGGAGGGCGATTCCTCGGTATCTGTGCCGGTGGCTACGTGGCGTCCCGGGACGTGCACTGGGAAAAGAAACATTACTCCTATCCGCTGGAACTGTTCGATGGAACCGCCGAAGGCGCCCTGGACAGTATTGCTGCCTGGCCCACGGACTCGGGCGTATCCCTCAAGTTGACCGAGGCAGGTCGCTTGCGAGGCCTTACCTAGGAGGCGGAGGGGACTTTCTACTACAAGGGAGGCCCACACTTCCACGGTGGTACCCAATCCACCGTACTGGCGACCTATCCCAACGGTACTGCCGCCATCATCAGTCGTCCTTATGGCCAGGGAGAAGTGGTTCTCAATGGCATCCACTACGAGCGACCTGCACCCCAGGAACGAGATAGCGATGATATTCCACCTGCACCACGTGCCACGGGCAACGTGTTCCAGGCCCTCTTGAAAATAGCTTCCAAAACGCGGGAGACGATCCGCCAGGAAATCGACCCCGATATCACCCGTTGGATCGAAGTGACAGACCTGGCCAGGGAAGATCGCATCAACCTTGAACAAAACCTGCGCTGGGTGCTGGCACGCACCGCGCACGCACCGTACCCTCCACCACCAGCCCAGATCGGCATCCTGGCAGATGCCGGCGTGGAACATGCCAGCCTGGTCAGCATCGTTACCCTGCTTGAATCCCAGGGAATCAAGATCACACCACTGCTCCATACCGACGTCAATGAAGCGGGGCTGAAATCATTGGATGGACTGGTCATTCCTGCCGGCAATCATCGCATTCTTCGTGACACGCTCGGTGACCATGGCCAGCAGGCCATCAGCAAGTTCATCAAGTCCGGAAAACAA
>JAZADA010000485.1:0-7115 GCA_036124135.1 Planctomycetota bacterium
ACGGCGGCAAAAAACTCGTCGGGATCATGGCCATCACGGTCAACCTTGGTGATTTTGCTTCCTATAGAAACCAGAATCAAAAAAACACTTTTGCCGTATTGATTGATGGCCGGCCCGGGATTGAGCAAGGCACCATTCTCAACCATCCCGCCTTTAACAGTGGCCTGTCCCAGAAAATGGGAGGCCATGAAAAACACTTCCGAATCAAACCTGAGCAGTTAAAAAACCTACAGCTTGAAACATACCAACTCTACCAGGACCCTATTGCAGAGACACCGCACGGCAAGGACTACCGTGGTGACTGGATTGCCGCCATCGAACCGGTTCGACTTCCGGGCAGTCCCGTCGAGTCCGAAGCCACCACCAATCCACTAAGTGAACTCATGATCGTGGTGCAGGAAAATGATCGCGTTACCACGGAACCACTTCTGAAACTGGGAAACGAACTGCTGAAAGAGGGCATCCTGGCGATTTGCATCCTGAGCCTGATCACCGGTGGGCTATGGTTTTTCGTGGTCCGCACCATGGGTAAAACCCAGGCACCTGGTGACCGGCCACTGGAAATCACACCACCTGCCGACGACTCCCGTCCGCAGTCCCATGATCTGACCACCATGGCTGCCACGCCCGACCAGCAACCTGGCTCCAGAAACTAATCCCACCAAAGATCAGCATGCTCGGCGCTCGTTGCGCCTAGCCCTGCCGTAATACCGGGTGTAACACCTTGCCGTGAACATCCGTCAGGCGTCGTTCGATTCCGTTATGGTAATAACGCAGGCTTTCGTGATCGAGTCCCAGTAGGTGTAGCATGGTGGCATGCAAGTCATAGACGGTAGCCACTTGCTCCACGGCACGATGCCCAAAGGCATCCGTGGCTCCATAACTGAAGGGAGCGTTCACTCCTGCACCGGCCAACCAGGCCGTAAAACCAGCGGGATTATGATCTCGACCGCTGGCTCCTTTCTGGAACGTCGGCATACGGCCAAACTCCGTGCACCAAAGAACTACCGTATCTTCCAACAGGCCACGTTGCCGGAGGTCCTTGAGCAATGCAGCGGTAGGCTGATCAAAAACCGGGCCATGTACCGAGTACTGGGCCTTGAGGCTCTTGTGCCCATCCCAGTTACTGGTTCCTTCGCCCCCGGTCTGGTAGGCCCCGTTAAACAACTGGACAAAGCGGACTCCTTTTTCCAGTAACCGCCGGGCCAGGATGCAGTTACGGGCGTATGCTGCCTTGAGCGTGTTTTGTGCATCATCCGCACCATACATTTTCATGACATGCGCCGGTTCCCGAGACAAATCGCTGACCTCCGGAACACTCAGTTGCATGCGGGCGGCCAGTTCATAGCTTGAGATCCGTGCCGATAACTCGCTGTCCTCTGGAAACCGTTTCAAGTGTCTTTCATTCAAACGCTTAAGGAAATCACGCGTTGCACGATCCCTGGCCGGCCCGATCTTGGCAGGCACTGCCAGGTTACGAATCGGCTTGGCGGCATTAAAGTCGGTTCCCTGGAAGGCCGCCGGCAGAAATCCGGGGCCCCAATTATTGACACTGGCCTGGGGAGTCCCGCGAGGGTCAGGAATCGCCACGTAAGCTGGCAACTCCTGGTTCACCGTTCCCAGGGCATAGGTCATCCAGGCGCCCATGCTGGGAAACCCATCGAGAGTAAAACCCGTCGACATGAAATTTTCTGCCGGACCATGGGTATTGGTCTTACTGGTCAACGAATGGATGAAGCACATCTCGTCTGCCTGTTCACCCAGTTGCGGCACCAGGTCCGATACCATCTTGCCCGATTTCCCCCGCGGTCGAAACTTCCAGGGACTCTGCGTGATCATCCCCTGTTCCCCCTGGAACGTAATCAGGCCCTTGCCACCGGGAAGCGGTTTGCCATGCTGGCGAATCAATTCGGGTTTATAGTCAAACGTATCGAGATGGCTACAGGCACCGGAACAGAAAATGACCAGCACCTTGCTGGCTGCTGCCGGGAAATGTGAATCTCGCGCCCCATGAGGTTTCGCCGGATCAATCGTCGGCTGCAGGAGCGGTTTACCATGACCTGGTTGCCCCGGTTTCTGAGCAGCTATCAGGCCCTCGTCGCTGAGCAGCTGTGCGAGGGCAATGCTACTCAAACCCAGGCCCGCATCGCCGAGAAAACGACGACGATCAAGCAGGTGATTGCTCGACATAACAGGTTGACTGGACATGATGTTGAAACGCTCCTTGCTTAACGATGGGTCGCCCTAGGGGATCACGACAAATTCATTACTGTTCACGAGGGCTCTGCAAAGTGCCGGCAACCCATGCTCGGTCACAAAGGCAACTGCCTCTTCTTGCTCAGCAGAAGTTGGTGCACGCCCCAGGCTTCTGAGAAACGCATGCTGGACCTGGTCCTTAACCTGAACCCCGGCGATACGTTTGAGTTGCTCCGCAAAGAGTTCAGACTGCTGTAGGACAAACGAACTATTAAACAGGTTCAGGGCCTGCAAAGGCGTGGTGGAACGACTTCTCCTGGGAACTACCTGGTTGCCATCCGGACAATCAAAGAGTCCAAATACCGAATCCAGTTCCTGGCGAACTTTCGTCATGTAAATCATGCGCCGCCAGTCCGATGCCTCGTACCGAGTCTTGGGAAAGTAATGCCGGACATTTTCCATCTGGACCTCGAAGCCACTGAAACCCGGCCCACCCATCGACTCATCCAGTGAGCCGGCAACCAGCAACAGGGAATCACGAATGCCTTCGGCTTCCAGGCGACGTGGCGGAAATCGCCACAGCCACTGGCTGTCGGCATCTACACGCATTGCTGCCTGTCGCGGAAAACCTTGCTGGCAGAATGTCTCGGACGTGAGAATCAGTCGTTGCATGTGCTTGATCGACCACCCCTGGTCGATGAACTCCCGGGCCAGCCAATCCAGCAATTGAGGATGCGAGGGAGCACCGGCCTGGGTACCGAAGTCACTCGGTGTCCCTACCAACCCCCTGCCAAAATGGTAATGCCAGAGACGGTTTACCAGCACACGCGGAGTCAGTGGATTCGCTGGATCAACAATCCAGCGAGCCAACTTAAGCCGGCGATCCTGTTCCCGGGATTCCGCTGAAAGGGACAGGGTCCCCAGGAATCGGACCGTGTCCGGATTCACTTGTTCCCGCTTGGCCTGGGGGTCACCGCGGTAGAGTCGATGGGTGAGACCCGGTTGCACGAAACGACCGGCATAGACCATTTTCGGTGCCTTTAATTCCGCCAGGACACGTCGTGCCTGTTCCAACCGGCTAAGCATCTGCCTGCCCTCTTGGGCCTGTTGCATTGGCAGGTGATCGAAACGATAAGCAAGCACGACCGGGGTCGACGGGTTCATGGGCAAGCGATCATCCCCGGTCGCCACGACCTGCCACTCGCCAGGCTCGACAGCAACCTCGATGCGGTAGCGCGTCGCTACCCGATCCTGGAATTTCCCTTCACGGTCACGCCCCCAGAGAATGCGATCGATCTGCACTGCTTCTGGCAAATCGATCTGCACCCAACCCCCTCCCATCTCGTTCGAAATCCAGCTGCGAGGATTCCCGACCTGACCGTCATTGACGTGCTTCAACTTGTGAATTTCATGTCCAGGCAAACTGCTTGAGCAGGAGGCTACCGAACCATGACTGGCAAGGGCCACGTTCGTATCCCCGGACCAGATTTCCAGTTCGTCAATACAAGGCTGACTTCGGTTCGTGGCCAGGATCGTGAAACGGACCGAACGTGCCAGGACGGGCTTGAGCTTCTCGGTGTTCAGGCGGGCGTTGACGGCGGCGCGAAACGATGGTTGCGTGGTCAGTGGTGATTTCTCGGTAGCCTTGCTACTCACGGGCTCCAGCAAGATCACGTCTGCAGTAACCGCTGTTCCGTCCTCTCCACCACGTAACAACAGGGACGTCGCCGATCCCAGGGTATGCACCCCAGCATCATGAAATCCACTCCACAACGGTTTACCAGGAACATCACCGGATGCGCCGGCAAACCGCTGCTGATCAACACGCGCCACGACACGCTGGTCATCACGGGTACTGGCATTCCCATCATCATCCAGTAGATAGGTCGCAGACCTGGTATGCGTCGCATGCCCTGCTCCCCAGGAAATCCAGAGACGATACCGCCCCGGTGCAACCAGGCGATACTGCATGACGTCCTGCCCAGACTGGTTAGTCCACCACGTGTAACGCCCCTGGCTGACATTTGGCGCCCAATTGGAACCTCCCGGATCACTGCGAAAACCACGTTCCGTACCGGCCGGGTTCACTCCCTCGCCGCGTTTCGCAACCAGCAGTTCAGTACCCCGTCCCTCCGCCTTAGCCACGGCAGCGTCATCGATGTAAATCCACTGGGAGGCTGCCGTCAGGAGAAACGGTGCCAGCTCCCTAGTCAGCTTTGCCACCTGCTGTTGCCTGGAATCGATCTGCAACTGCACATCTGCAGACACGGCCAGGGGCCGGTCCGCATGTTGCACGCCAGCAAATACTGCCTGGAGCGAGTAGTAGTCACGTTGCGTCACAGGGTCAAATTTATGATTGTGGCAGCGAGCACATCCAACAGTAAGCCCGAGGAAAGACATGCCGGTCGTGTTCACCATGTCAGCAAGCTCATCCTGCCGCTGGGCCAGCGTCAGGTTAATGTCACGACTCTTGACCAGGTCATAGGGCCCGGCAACCAGGAAACCTGTTGCCACATCACGCTGCAAGGCATCACCTGCCAGTTGCTCCTGTACGAATTGCTGGTAAGAAAGATCCTGGTTGAAAGCACCTACGACATAATCACGGTAACGCCACGCATGCGGACGTTCCCGGTTGGTTTCGAAACCATGCGTTTCGCCAAATCGCACCACATCTAACCAGTGGCGTGCCCAGCGTTCGCCGTAGCGAGGACTGGCCAGGACACGATCAACCAATCGCTCGTAGGCATCTGGACGGGAATCCTGCAGGAACTCCTCCACCTCGCCAGGCGTTGGTGGCAATCCACGGGCCACCAGTGATAAACGGCGGATCAAGGTTCTGCGGTCGGCTCTCGGAGAAGGTGCTAACTGGTGTTCTTGCAGTTGTCGACCGACAAACTGGTCAATAGGATTTGCACCCCACCCCTGCCTGGTGGTCGGTACCTGGGGCCTGACCACTGGTTGATAAGCCCAATGCGAGGCGGCTGCAGCGGCAGCAGGATGATCTGCTGGTGCTTGCGCAGGCCAGCTATCCTGCTGGTCAATCCAGGCTCGTAACTTGCCAATTTGCTGGTCCGACAAACGGGGGCCTTTCGGCGGCATTGCCAAATCTTCTTCAAGCCCGGCCACGACTCGAATTAACAGGCTCTGCTTGCTTTTCCCTGGCAACACTGCCGCTTCGCCAAGGTCTCCTCCACGCAACAGGGAAGCCGGGGAATCCAGTCGCAAGCCACTTTCCTGCTTGGCGGCACCATGACAACCAAGGCAATGCTGCTTGAGAATCGGTAGGATATCTTGCTGGTAATCCACCTTGCCGGCAAAAACAGCCGGTAATTTATCAGCTGGTTCAGCAGCGTCCGTATCCTGCAAGAACAGCAAGACAGGCAGACTCCAGAGCAGGATCCGGAATAATTTCAGTTGAACATGGGTTGATCGTTGATTCATCACGTCTCGGGCACCTATCTCTACCTGGTACATCACCCTGCAACAACGATTCACGATGGTCAGAATTCCACCTGCGAACGTGTCCCATGATAACTCATGGTGATCGAAAGACCCAGTCAAAGCGTCTACACCTGGAAGATTTAGAACTTACCGAGCCGGTGGCAAAAGGACTCCCGTAGCCAAAGCCAAAGCTCGACCATACAATCGTGGAGCATTTGCCCCTTTCTCCATCAGTTAACGAGAGACCATGGCTGATTTGATCGCACAGGGTACTGATCTGCGTCATCGTTGGCGACACCGCCTGCCAGAGAACCAGGTACTCGTCCTGGGACGCCGGGGAAATCGCTGGGCAACTCCCTGGGACTCCCACGTCTCATCAGAACACGTGGAAATCTGCTGGCGGCATGGCAGGCTTTACGTTCAGCAGGTGGATGGCACTCGCAATCCGGTTTTTTTTCGCGGCCGCAAGGAAGACCATTTCCAGGTCATCGCGGGCGAACATTTCGTAATCGGGTCAACCACCTTTTCAGTCTCCGACGAGCAAATCGAGCTATCCATCAACGAGCCGCTTCCGGCAACTGAAAAAACGTTCTCCGCCAAGGACCTGCAGGCCAGCCCTTATCACGATGCGGAACAGCAAATCGATTTGCTCAGCGACCTACCCAGGATTATTTCCAGCAGCGGCAACAATGGCATCTTATTCAGCCAGTTAATCAGCTTGCTGCTGCGAGGAATTGCACGTGCGGATGGAGTGGCCCTGGTCAGGAGTACCCAACTGTCCCAGGATCCCGGTGAAGAAACCACGGTTGAGGTCATGCAATGGGATTCGCGTAGCGGCGCCGCCAGCGACATCCGGCCCAGCCAGAGAATCATTCAGCAGGCCACGGAGACGCAAAAAAGTGTCGCCTACGTCTGGGAGGGAAAACGCAATGAAAGCCTGCCCACGCTCACAGCCAGCGAAGATATCGACTGGGCTTTCTGCACTCCCATCAACAGTCCGGCCTGTCCCGGGTGGGCCATTTACGTGGAAGGTCAGTTTGAACAGCAAGCATCGTCGGCAGCGGCATCCTATCACCCCCGGGCCCTACACGACGACATGAAGTTCACGGAACTCATCGCGTCATCCCTGGGGGACTCTCTGCATCTCTCCAAGCTCAAACGCGACCAGGCAGTCTTCGGCCAATTCTTTCCAACGGTTGTCCTGGACGCCCTCGGCACACAGGATCCGGAGGATTTCCTGGCACCCCGGGAAGTTGCACTCTCGGTATTATTCTGTGACGTACGGGGGTTTTCACGCACCTCGGAACTGGCCAGCAATGACCTGCTGGAATTGCTCGAACGTGTGAGCCAGGCATTGAGCGTGATGACGCGGCACATTCTTGACGAGGGTGGTGTGGTCGGTGATTTCCACGGCGACTCGGCCATGGGGTTCTGGGGCTGGCCGGGGGAACCGTCCGACACCACCTGGCAGGCCTGCC
>JAZADA010000486.1:0-4321 GCA_036124135.1 Planctomycetota bacterium
ATGCGTTTGTTGCGAGATGGGAAAAAGACTCCACTGGCCTTACAGACCTCGATCGTTCGTTGCGTTTACCAGGATCAGACCAAGCAGGATGTCTACGTGGACCTGGTGGGGGCCGTTCATATTGGGGAAAAGGCATATTACCAGCAGTTAAACAAGCGATTTAATCAGTATGAATCGGTGCTTTATGAATTGGTAGCTCCCGAAGGAACGCGGATACCAAAGGGGGGGCCTGAGGGGGGCGGGGGGAGTCCGGTTAGCGCGATACAGGTGGGCATGAAGACCATGTTGCATCTGGAATTTCAGCTAGAGCAAATTGACTATACGACGAGCAACTTGGTGCATGCCGACATGACGCCAGAAGAGTTCTCTCGTAGCATGAAAGAGCGTGGCGAGAGCGTCTTGCAGATGTTCTTTCGAATGATGGGCCAGGGTATGGCCCTGCAATCTCGCAGTACGGGTAAAGGCAATTCGGATTTAAAAATGCTGATGGCACTGTTTTCCAAGGATCGTGACAGGCGCCTGAAGATTTTGTTGGCGGAGGAATTTGAGTCAACCGGTGGTTCCATGTATGCCCTGGAAGGCAAGGAGGGTTCCACGATCATCACTGAGCGAAACAAGAAAGCGCTGAGTGTGTTGCGAGCCCAACTGGACATGGGTAAGAAACGGGTCGCTATTTTCTACGGGGCAGGTCATCTGTCTGATCTGGAAAAACGACTGAAGGCGGACTTCGGCCTGGTTCGCAGCAAGGAAGAATGGCTCGATGCCTGGGATTTGCGTGGCAACCGGTAAGTGCCGGCGCGGGGCGTCACCAGGAGCCGTAACGGAGTGAGATATTTTGGCGAATCAGCACGAATTTCATCAGCGACCACGATTGTCGATCAGCGAGTTGACGACGTATCGCTGGACGTTCGACGAAGATGTTTACCATTATGGTCAAATGGGAATATCTGCCCTGGGAGTCTGGCGACAAAAACTGGCTGATTTCGGTGAAGACAAGGGGCGGGAATTGCTTGCCGATTCAGAGATGGATGTGTCCAGCGTATTCTGGGCCGGAGGCTTTACCGGTAGTGACGGCCGTAATCAACGCGAGAGCCTGGCGGATGCCGGTGAGGCGATTGAACTGGCTGCCTTCCTGGAGGCATCATGTTTACTGCTTTACACGGGACCTCGCGGTGGCCATACCTTGAATCATGCCGATCGGTTATTTCGTTCGGCCCTGGATGAGTTGATACCGATTGCAGAGCATCACGGGGTCACACTGGCTATCGAACCGATGCATCCCAGGTGCGCTGCGGACTGGACGTTTCTTACTGACCTTGAGCAGACACTGCAGTGGTTGCAGGATTACGACCAGGACTCCCTGCGACTGGCACTGGATATTTATCAGTGGGGCTTTGATCCGTTGCTCGAGGAAATGCTGGAATCCCTGGGCCCCTACCTGGGCCTCGTGCAACTTGGAGACGGACGGCTGCCACCGGATCGGGAGCAGAGTCGTTGTCCATTGGGGGCAGGTGAAATCCCACTGGCTGATTACGTGACCAGGTTGACGGCTCTCGGGTATGCAGGTTACTACGAGCTAGAGTTGATGGGTGAAGAAATTGAATCCCTGGACTACGAACAGATGCTGCATGATTGCAAGCAGGTCTATGATCTGCTGACGGTACCCGCGGTATCCTGAAGCGTCGTCCTCGGTCGCTGGCGATCAGGACTTCCCGGGAATGAGTTCCAGGCAGAGGACTCGGTCACTGCCGCGAACGTACATTAATCCGTGCGAGAGAATGGGAGCCGCCCAGCAAGGATACTTCAGCAGTTGCGGTGGCGTGATGCCAGCCGGCGTGTTTTCTCCCGGCTCAGCGAGGTAGACGTGGCGAGCGGTGGGTTCAAACTTGTTCGGGTTTGCCTTGAACATCAGCAGGTCGCCGAATTCGCCCAGCCAGATAAAATGCTCATCAACGTACATTAATGAAACACGTGTGGTTCGAGGGATAGACCACATGACCTTGCCCGTTTTCCATTCAATGCATCGCACATCCGCATTCTCGGTGTGTCGGCCGCTGCAACCATAGAGATAGCCATCGTGATAGATCGGGGTGTTCCAGTGGGCGAGCATGGCCTTTTCTCGCTTCTGAGGATCGTCCTGCCAGACCACGTCGGCCTTGCCAGGTTGGACCTTGAGTAGGCTGCTACCGGGACCGTACGTTTCAGAGATAAAAACTTCGTTTCCAACAACAACGGGCGTACTTGCATTGACGCTTTCGAGATTTCTAGCTCGCCAAGGGTAATGGAAATCGATTTTTCCCAGTACGGGGTCAAATCCAACCAGGCCACTTCTGGCGAATGCGAAACACCAGCGTCGATCGTTTATCGTAGTGAGTACGGGGCTCGCATAACTGGCAAGCTCGTCGCTGATTTTGTAGTGGACCTTGCCCGTGTACTTATTGAAAGCGACGATGCCAGTGCCATTGCCGATGACCTGCGAGAGATCGCCAGGTGCCAAAGTCTGAGACTCTGCGGGGCTGCCACCCACCATGGCAATCAGGAGATCGCCTTCGATGACGGGTGTACTGCCCGCCCCAAAGAAGTTCTGTACCACACCGAACTCCTTGACCGTGTCGAATTTCCAAATCAGCTTGCCCGTGTCGGCATGCAGACAGTGCAGGAGACCTTCTACGCCAAACAGGTAGACGCGATTGCCATCGACGAGCGGTGAAGCGCGAGGTCCACCATCGTATCCGTAGAGATCCTCGTAGTCGGAAGGATACTTGAACTGCCAGAGAGGTTTGCCCGTCTCGGCATGCAGGCAGTCAAGATGAATCGTTTCGTCGGTGCGGTCAAACTGGTAGTAACGACCGTTGGCCACGGAGCCGATTCCGTAGCTGGTGCCCAGTTCTTTTTGCCAGACAATCCTCAGGCCTTTCTCGGGCCATTGTTTCAGGATGCCGGTTTCGGTTGACTTGCTGTTGGCGCCCGGGCCCAGGAAGGTTGCCCAGTCAGTGCCCTGCTGGCGCGTGGCAAGATTGGCTGGAGCCGTATCCGTTGGGTGGGTCGCCTGAGGTTTCGCAGCAGAATCCGTGGTAGTTGTTGCCGAGTTGTTTTCATCCGGCTTCTCTTCCGGTCCAGCCTGGACTGACTCGTCTGTCTTTTTTTCAGTTTCCTGGGTTGGCGAGGCTGCAGCGTCCGGTGTCGCCGGTTTTTCAGCCGACGGAATGGTTGTGGGGTCTTGGGCCGCCGGCTGACATCCAACAACCAGGTAAGCCAGCATGAGTGTCGGAAGGTAGCAACCTTTCATGGGGAAATCCTTTGTGGTTCCAGGTGTTTGCTTGGGAGAGGGTGCTTCGCGGAACTGGGGAATCATGATTTTCCTCGGAAACTGCCGAGACATTTTTCATGACTGTTAATATAATCATTTTCCGTTGTGACTTGCTACGGGATCTTGGAATTCATCTGTTTCAGTCTTGACGATCGGTGGCAGGAATCGGGAGGAGAAAGCACGATGCTGGTCGTGGACGCTAATATCGAGGTCCCCCTCTCCGAGTTCTCGTTTTCTTTTTCCCGCAGTGCGGGCCCGGGTGGCCAGCACGTAAACAAGGTTAATACCAAGGTTACCCTGCACTGGGGAGTCCTGGACTCCCCGAGTATTCCTGGCGGAGTAAAAGATCGTTTCCTTGCTCGCTTTCATCGCCGCATCAATAAGCAGGATCAGCTGGTTTTGACGAGTCAGCGGTTTCGTGATCGCGGCAGAAACGTGGCGGATTGCCTGCATAAGCTGCGAGAGATGATCCTCGAAGTAAGGAATCCACCGCGACCACGCAAGGCGACCAAGCCAACCCGGTCATCGCGAGAACGGCGTTTAAAGTCCAAACGACTGAATTCGCAGAAGAAACAACGACGGCGTCTACCTCGAGACAAAGAATAAGTTTTTTTGGATTGGTGCCACTTCGACCGGCAAATAAAGGTTGTGCTTCCCGTAGCAGCCAGCATTTTCTTTACCGGTCCTTCTCGCTTTCCAAGGTCCTGTTATAATTCAGGACATCGCGTGTTTGATTTGTCATTCCAGTTGCCTTTTGACGCGAGTACGACCTATCTAAAATGTCTGATGTACCGCATATCGACGAGATTCTAAAAGAGTGGCCTTACGAGGCAGATTCACTCAATGTCCGGATGGCCAAAGGGGCAGACGGCCGTGAGATTATCCAGATGCGAATCGATATGGGGCTGTTGCAGCTGGAGATCACCGGTCGACCAGACGGTACGCAGCCGCACGGGACAGAAACGTACCAGGATCATCTGCTGGAAGAGTCATTGCAGAATCATGCTGATT
>JAZADA010000487.1:0-4554 GCA_036124135.1 Planctomycetota bacterium
CCGGCTGATGCCGATAATAGGTCAAGCTGCGCTGCACACCGCTGCGTCCCTGGAAGACGACCCGCTGGTGCCGGTAACGTCGCCTGAAATTGTTGGATTCAGCCAGTTCCTGGTCCGAGAGAAACCAGACCACCCCTTCCTGGTCCAGGTGAGTTGGATCTGCTGTCACTCCCTCGGCGGGCCCCAGGATGATCAGGTCAGGACGACGCGTCAAAACGTATTGGCCATCACCCTTGGCATGCCCAGGATAACGTTGCCAATGAGTTCGTATGGGCACGTTATGGCGATGGGCAATCTGTCTGTCATTCAACCCCAGCATGTCAATGAAGACCAGTTGCCTGGCATGGTAGGGTGTCGAGCCGGCGGTGTTGAGTGCCACTACGCTGCCAGCTGGCAAATGGTCAGCCAGCCAGTGACCCACATCTGCACCCACGGCCGCCGCTGGATCCAACCGTTGGGCATTGCGCATTCGTTCGTTGGTCGAAAAAACCTGGGCCATGACCAACAAGATCAACAAGCCCGTGGTCGACCAGGCAGGTACACGCTGCACCGACAGGCATTCATTTCCTGCACTGGCAATGATCCATCCCATCAAGGGTATGATTGGTACAAAGAAACGGTAGGCCGGCATGTGATCGCCACCGGTATAAATGATGTAGAACGTATGGCCCCCGACGAGCGACAGCATGTAGGCCGTTTTCCAGGACCATTTGCCACGGTAGTACAGGAAAATAGAAGTAACCAGGGTAAGTGGTAACAGGTAGGGTGCGATACGGGCAAAGGTATGTACGTAATGAAGCCCGGTTCGTAGTCGAAACCAATCAAAGCCCGTCATCTTGGCATAAAACGTGTTGGGCAGTAGTTCACCGTAATAGGAATAACGCCAGCAGAAATAGGGGGCGTAGAGAATCGCAAACCCGATCACGAATAGCCCGCTGGCCGTCCAGCGACTGCGCCCACTGGTACGGCGACCAATCAGGAATCCAAGGCTAATTGCAACCAGCAATCCGACATCCGGACGTGCCAGGCAAGCCAGTGAAAACAGCACGCCCAGTATCAGCATCCGCTGGGGCGATGTATCGTCCGTTGTTACGAACGCATAGCTGGCGAGCATGACCAGCAGCGTGACCAGTGATGTTTCCAGTCCACCGTAGGACCAGCTGATCAGGGAGAAGCTGGTGGGAACAAGTAGCAGTAACAGGAACTGGGGGCATGATAAACCACGGTTGTCCGATTTTCGGAAATGTGTAAATGCCAGCCAGCAGATAGCGCCATAACAAGCAAGGCCCACGATTCGGGTGGCGATTACCGGGTCGATTCGGAACAGGCCCAGAAACGAGACGAGTGCCAGGTGAAGGAAGCTGGTGTAACCTTCCACGCGTTCGTCGGCGTTCCAGTTGACACCGTTGCCATCCAGCCAGTTCTGGCTGTAGCGCAGCGTAATATAGGCATCATCGTGAAAAAAAGCGTGATGCAATATGTGTCCGTAAATTGCTATCAATGCCACCAGCAGCAGTCCCGTTACCAACAGGATCCTGGACGGATTGGATGGTTGCTGATGATGGGTGACAGGATCATTCATGGTTGACACGGGTACGGCTGGCTGGACTCACTATTGGAGCGGCTTGGGAATGGGATCGATGGCTGTCCCATCCACGGTTGTTGGCAACCGGTATTTTATGGGAGTGGGGTTATGCCAGATTGCAAAGGATTGTTCGCTGCCGTCGAAAACCAGCTTGGTTTGACTAACCAGCTGGAGTCCCGCGGCACTTTGCTGTAACTGGTAATCCACGCCATGATGCCGGGGTGACAATGTCATGATGTAATCGGATGAGTAAAGAAGCCCGGGCTGAATGGAGTAGACGTTCACGTGTTTGCGGTAGGAGATTAATCCCCAGTCGACGATATAGGCCTCGCGATATCGATAAGGCAGAATTCCCGCAGCATAGGTATGAATCTGGGGAGGTCGCTGCTGGTCCAGTTGCTGCCAGTGTTCCTGGATAGCAGTTGCCTGGCGGTCAAGGAGATCGATGAATTCACAGTATTGTCGTCGAGATAACTGGCGGTATTCGCCCATCTTGCCTGGATTAATCGAGTGTTGGTCAATCAGGTAGAACTGCAGCCCCTGGAATGGAATGACCAGCAGGAGAACCCACAGCCAGCTTCGCTTGCCAAGATTGCCTCCCTGCCAGGCCTCGGGGCTGGTGCGGTGGATCAATTCGATGACCAGCAATGCCATGATAGGAAAGTAAGGTAGTAAGAATCGATAAGAGAACATCATGTGCGTCAGGACAGCCGTGGTGGCGTAGAACGCGAAGATGAGCAGGCCGATGACCACGCCTGCCTTAGCCAACATGGTTTCTTTCAGGGAACCGATGAACCGAGTCCCGGGTCGTCGTGTACGATCGATGGCGACCCAGGCCAGCAGCGGGACAATACCCGAGAGACAAAGAAACTGCAGCATGTAAAATGCAGCATGGGTCTGAATGTCGTAACGAAGTGGCTTGTGATAAATCGACGTGGGAAAAATATCGTGATAGTAAACATAGCTGGTTCCCAACCATGCCAGTGCAATGACCAGGCCTGGCATTAACAGTAGGACCGTGCGAACAAATTTCTTACCGCGGGTTAGTCCAGCGCGTCGCCATTGTGAAAGCGCCACGTGAAACCAAATCGGCAGCGTGAACAGGCAACTGTCATAACGGGTCAGGAACGCCAGTCCCAGCAAAACCGAAAAGGCGATCATGAACCGGCGGTCATCCGTGTCATGGGAGCGTACAGAACAGGCAAACGCCAAGACCAGGAAACTTGACAGGTACATGGTTTCCAGTCCACCGGCGGTCCAGAAAATCATGTAGGGTGACAGCCACACCATCAAGAAAAAGAGAAGTCGCCCCCGGTCCAGTTGGAGCAGTTGAACTGCCAGGTAAGTACAGGCCAGGTGAAGCAGCGCCGCGAAAACCTTGTTGGTCCAGGCGGACTCACCCGTGATGGCGTAAAGCCCGGAGCATATCAGGGCATGCAGGGGAGATGTCAGGGCGCTTACCGGTTCTCCCGGATTAAAGACCAGCCCGTTTCCGTCGACCAGGTTTTCACTGTAACGATAAACGATGTATGCATCTTCTGCGGTGTAGGTGCTGAACCAGGCAAACAGTCCCAGGTGGCTGATTACCAGCAACAGGACGATAGCAGGAGTTGATCGCATTTGATTCATGACAACGATTTCCAGGTTCCGTGATACGGTCAGCAGGAAATGATAAAATCGCACGGGGACCTCTCTGTTGATATCGGTTGCTGACCCTGCATCGAATCGCTGGCGAGAGAGGTTCCCGAAGTTAATCGTGTCTTCCCCGGCGTAGCCATGGGGTTGCTCGCGTTGTATCGATTACGAGGCGACCGATCATCCTGGAAAGCGATTGATTTACCGGGAAAAGACGGACCCGTGAAGGCCCTATTGGAGGTTTTCACAGCTATCTATTTTGTTTCTTCGCGCGATAGGATCCGCTACAATGATTCGCAAAGAGCCCGCCATCAATGGATGTGGTTATGGTGAAATGTGAAGAACCTGATTTAGCTGGAGCAAGCAAGCATGTTTTCCAAGAGTCCCCAACGATCGATCCGAACAGGTAGCCTCGTCCGCTTTTGTGTGTTGCTGGCTGTTGGCCTGTTTGTGGCTATCCCTTCCCAGGCGGAAAACGGACGAGTCTTACCGGCGGGCCAACTTCCAAAAGACAGTCGGTTAGGGGAGCTTAAAGATCTCAATGCCTATTTTCCATTTGATCCACCGGCCACGCGGAAGCAATGGGAAGCACGTGCTCGAGCCTTACGCAAACAGGTGTTGGTGGCGAATGGCCTCTGGCCCATGCCCAAGAAAACACCACTGAACGCCGTCGTGCACGGAAAGGTTATTCGACCAGGATTCACGGTTGAAAAAGTTTACTTTGAAAGCTATCCCGGTTATTACGTAAGCGGTCTGTTGTTTCGACCCACGGGAAAAACCGGTCGCCTGCCTGCGGTGCTTTGTCCCCATGGCCATGGTGGTCGTGATATGGATCATGGAAAGAAAATCCAGGATTACATTAAGAAGGGTGATGAAAAGTTTGAAGAGTCCGGGCGTTTTCCGAAACTCGCGCGCTGCGCCCAGTTGGCCCGGATGGGATGTGTGACATTTATCTATGACATGATTGGCTATGTCGATAGTCACCAGGTTACCTACCAGGTAGCCCATCGGTTTGCGAAGCAACGACCGGAAATGGATACCCCCGATCGCTGGGGATTTTATGGTGTGCAAGCCGAATTGCGATTGCAATCCATCATGGGTTTGCAGACCTACAACTCCATTCGTGCGCTGGATTTCCTGGAGGAATTACCAGATGTCGATGCCAAGCGAATGGCCGTGACGGGGAGCAGTGGCGGTGGCACCCAGACGATCCTGCTTTGTGCGATTGATCCTCGGCCCATCGCGGCCTTTCCACAGGGAATGGTTTCGACGTCGATGCAGGGAGGTTGTACCTGCGAGAATTGTTCCCTGCTCCGTGTTGGTACGGGCAACGT
>JAZADA010000488.1:0-4477 GCA_036124135.1 Planctomycetota bacterium
TGGGAAGCACGCTGGTGAGAAAGTTGAGCGTTCAGATGCTTGCGGGCGCCCGCAAACGGCTGTTGCATGACGATGGATTCCTGTTTCAGGCGTTCCGAGTGCGCCCCGGTACTCGCCTCTAACAAATCCTTGTAGAAAGCATCACGATAACGGGCAATTTCCGGAAGAAGATTACCCAGGGTCACGTCAGATCCGTGGAATCCAGGTCCGCCCCCACTGATACCCGTGGCCATGAGAATCGTTCCGGCCAGTACAGCGCCTGCTTCCCAGGTCAGTTCTTCGCGAGACAGATCCTCTTCCTGGCTAATCCGTGATGATAGGGCATCCAGCGTAACCTGCTGAATCACGTAACGTCGATAGAAACCACGGTTATCAATTTGGTGAGGATCCCATTGACCGAAATGGTAATTCGGGCGCCGGTTAACAGGATGATCAAAGTCATAGGCACGTGGATCTACGGCCAACTCGTTGAGCAGGGCTGGATCAAAACAGGCTTGTCGCAAGATGTTGGAATCAGTTTTTAGTAACAGGTCCAGGGCAATGTCAATGACTTCCTGGTATGGCCCGGGGCAAGTTCCGGCGCCCTGGATGTAGAGTGGAACCGGGCAGATCCATTCGTGTGGATAGGGTTCCATGTCGTGGGTTTCAAGGGTTGCCACCGGACGGTGACCCACGTAGTCATTTAATCGATTAATGACGTCTGCCACGAGCGTGTCAGAGGGCTGCCAGGGAGCGCCGTGTGCCAGCGTTACCTCGAAAATGCGCCCCAGGAAAAATGGATTGAGCAGGGGAACACTGGCCTGGTGGTACAGCGTGTCACGATGAAATTCCTGGTAGGCCGGTAGGAGTTGCTGGAAAACGAATTTAATCACGGCCTGGGCCTGGTCCGAATTTTCAAGCGCTTGGGAAGTTTGCTGTTCCAGGGAGGTCAACAGCAACTGTTCTAATTCATGGCAAGTGGTCTTGTCGGAATCGTTGTGCGACACCCACTGATAGACCTGGCTGAGGTCTTGGAGAAAAGAAGGCTCAGAATTACCGGAAGAGAAGTTTAAATAGCCCAGCACACGCTGCAGGATCAGCAACTGTTCTTCCCCCAGTTGATGCTGACTCATGACGTGTTGTTTCCGGGAAAGTGCAGGGGAATACGCAGGATCGTCAGGTGAAATCACCGTGAACGGTTCTGGACTCGCCATCTGCGCAAGCGGTTAATATTTCAGCGGCCATCGGACAAGTAGCATGTCCAGCCGTAGGGTTTCAATCTCTGTTCATCCTAGAGTTAAGCTACCAGCGGGTCTAGCCGGTGACCTGGCTGGACCTTATCGAGGGTCGCGGAACAGCGATCGGTCCGAAGAGACGGATCGAGGCTCTTATCAGGCGGGGGTGACCGGAGATGTCGATCATGCCGTATATGCAGAACGGAACGGGGAATCGGACAAAGACACCCTGCGCACAAATAGGCTTGCGGATCGTTACTTTTCAGCTGTTTTTTCTGCTGTTTTGGACTATTATTAACGATAGGCCTATTATTACGTGTCCCTCAACTCGTTCATGAGATGAATCGATGAAATGCCGCCTTTCCTTTCTCGTGGTACTGCTGGTTGCGCTGGTCTGGGCTCCGCTGGCCTGGTGTCAAAGCCAAGGTAGTGGACTTTTTTCTACCACGCTCGCAGATCAACATGGCCTGACCCGCAACTGGTTTACACAGTTGCCGTTCAATCCTTTCGGTGATCGAATCGCCGATGTATCCATGTATGTCAGTCGTCGCAACGCCCGTTGTTTACACGAAGTGATTCGTGGGGATGACCGCTGGGTCTATACCGATCAGGACTTGACGTCTTTCCAGAAACCACAGGGGCGTGAAAAAGCAAAGCAGAAGGCTGACGAACAGTTCTTTGCCTTCCAGAACAACCACGTCGTACTGCTGATTAATCCCCGCAAGGGAAAGAATGGCAGTGTCATGGTGGTTTATGACCAGGCAGGTGAAGAAAAAGTTCGAGGAGTGATTCACGTCGTGGGGACGCCGGATCAGTTGCAGACGGGGCGACAAGCCCTGTTGCAGTTAGTGAAGCAAAACAAGGTCGAGATGATTGCCATCGATCATGGTGATTACAGTGTCGAAGCTGGACAACTGATCGAAGACGTGTTGGCCACGGAGCTGGCGCAACAGAAAGTAGAATTTCTCCAATTGCGGAGACACTATGAACCCGAGATTACCATGACGGTTCTGACAGATCAGGGCAGCGTGGTTACGGTTGATGCAGAAACCGGACGCGTGTTGTGGAGAAAGAAGGTCGGAGATCGTAGTGATCCCCCTGCTGGTGTAGCCTGCACCGATGACTACACGATTGCGATTACCGGCGTGCGGGTCTACGTCATGAATCGACTAGATGGAAAAATGCTCTGGGAAAAGAAAACTACCAGCCATGATTTCTGGAAACGTCCCCGGGATACGATTCCTTCCGGAAGTCCAGCCGTGTCTGGGGATACGGTTTTCCTGCCATCATTGAACGGTCGCCTCCAGGCTTTTTACTTGCATGATGAAGAACGGCCACCGGAGATTTACGTGTCCCCTGGTCGCGTGTTGGTGAAGCCGACAGTTGGTTTAACCAGTATCGCCTGGCCGAGCGATTATGGGCGTGTCTACCTGAGTGACATTAATCGGCCTCACCTGCAGGGACGGTTGCAGGCACTTACCGATATCGTGGCTCCGGTTGCTTACCTGCCCCCCGATAAATTCGTGGCGGGATCACTAGGTGGCTTCGTTTACTGTTTTTATGAGAGTGGTGGCCAAATCGCCTGGCGATTATCGATCGGTGAGCCAATCATGCAGTCGCCGATCCTGGTCGGTGAATCGGCTTTTGTCATCGGTGCCGATGGTGGTATCTTTTCAATTGACCTGAAGACGGGATCCAAGAATTGGAATTCTCGCGGCGTCAGGAAATTTATCGGGGCAAGCGGAAGACGAATTTATTGCCTGGACCTGTTGGATCGCCTGGTCATTCTGGATCAGGTTACGGGAACGCGACTTGCGGTGCTGCCGACCAATGGCGTTGATTTCGCCTACCTGAATCCCTACACGGATCGGCTCTACTTTGGTACCAAGTCAGGCTTGATGCAGTGTTTTCGTGAATCGCAACTACAGCGTCCCCTGGTCCATGCCGGTGTGAGCACGCAGATTCGCCGAGATTGCGATTGTGAAAAAGCACCGACAGATCCCACGGAACAGGACGCTAATCCAGGAGAACCTCAACCGGCTCAGCCTGGAAATCCGGAGCCCGCGGGACCCAATCCTTTTGGTGGGGGTGCTCAGCCCGCCAAGCCGGCGGCTCCCAATCCTTTCGGTGGGGAGAATCCGTTCGGTGGCGATGGTGGTAATAAGAAGCCCATGCCGAACCCCTTCAAGGGTGATAACCCTTTCAAGTAAGCCGAGGATTACAGGGTTCAATAGGGTGAGTTTCGGCGAGCCTGGACCGGGAAACCTGGCGACGTGTTGCAGGCCGGGGCATGACAGCCCTGCTCTCCTGTCACGCTTCCGTGGCACAAATCTTCTCTGGGTGCTTGACCATTTGGTTGCCAGTCTTTACACCATGAAGCGTTGTGGTGGAAGCCGTCTGTGGCGATCGTGCTCAGTAACGGATCCGGGCGCTTCTTCCGACAACGGATTGTCGTTGATCTGAGCTCGTTGGTTCCATTTTCCAGGCAGGTGTTTGATGTCTTCAGTTCCCGTACGTAGAGCGTTGTTGAGTGTTAGTGATAAAACGGGTCTTACGGAATTGGCCCGTGGGCTGGAAGCTCAAGGAGTTGAACTTTACAGTACCGGCGGTACGCGACGGCACCTGGAAGGGGAAGGCATCACGGTACGGGATATTGCTGAGTACACTGGTTTTCCTGAGATGATGGACGGTCGGGTCAAGACATTACATCCCAAGGTGTTTGCGGGGATTCTTTGCCGACATGATCGTGACGATGACATGGCCGCGCTTTCGGAGCATTCCATTTGCAGCTTCGAACTGGTCGTAGTGAACCTCTATCCGTTCCAGGAAACGATTGCCCGTCCCGATGTTACACGGAGCGAGGCGATCGAACAGATTGATATCGGCGGCCCCAGCCTGGTTCGAGCCGCTGCCAAGAATCATGCCTTTGTTTCGATTGTTACTAACTCGGAACAGTATGCGGCGGTGCTTGACGAGATCAACGAGGGAGGTAGTACCTCGTTGGAGTTGCGCCAGCAGTTGGCAGGTGCTGCCTTCGCCAACACGGCTGAATATGATCGTGCCATTGCTGATTATTTTGCTGCCGAGACCGAGGAAACTCCGTTTCCAGGAAGCATGACACTGCAACTGGAGCGGCAAACGGAATTACGTTACGGCGAGAATCCCCACCAGGCGGCTGCACTCTATCGAGGAGTTGGTGCCAGTGGCGCCAGCTTGATGACGGCGCGCCAGTTAAATGGCAAAGAACTTTCCTACAACAACCT
>JAZADA010000489.1:0-5487 GCA_036124135.1 Planctomycetota bacterium
ATCGGACAAACCGAAGAAAGCCAGCGTCACCTGGATTTAATTGAATCGATCCGACACTCCATGCAGCGAGACGAGGCAGCCTCGCAATCGGAGCCGAAATAAAACTACCGGTTTCACCGTAAGCAACTCTAGCTAGTTAATGGTTCCAACGCATGGCTGATACACCGCTAATCCTGGGTGTTGATGGAGGAGGTTCCAAGACCATTGCCTGCCTGGCACAGCTAGACCTCGACGGAAACGAATCGGGATGGAACCTATTGGGCCAAGGTCGATCGACGGTTTCAAATCAACAGGCTGCTGGCCAAACACACGCCACCCAGGCCCTTGAAGAAGCCATTACCCGGGCCTTTGACGACGCCAGAATTTCTGTACAGCCGATCAGTAGTATCTGCCTGGCGTTGGCTGGATGTGACCGAGCCAGCGACAAGATTTTTATTCGCGAATGGGCAAACAAATTCATACCCGCCAAAGAGCTCTACATCGTCAATGATGCTGAACCCCTGTTAGTCGCAGGTACGCCGAATCACTGGGGTATTACCTTGATTGCCGGAACCGGTTCACTGAGCTGGGGACGCAATGCGTCCGGGAAAACCGCGCGGGCCGGCGGCTGGGGTTACTTGATCGGTGATGAAGGCAGTGGTTTTGCCTGTGGCCAGGCAGCCCTTCGCGCCGCAACTCAAAACGCAGATGGCCGTGGGCCGGCCACCACGCTACTACCGAAGCTACTGGAATACTTCCAGTGCCAGGAACCAACAGAACTGGTCACCGCGGTTTACCAGCGCGACCAGCCCCAGTCAGAAATTGCCGCCCTGGCCCCACTCGTGATGGCAGAAGCGATTGCAGAGGATTCACTGGCACTGGGGATTATCACGCAGGCAGCCCAGTCACTGGCAACCATGATTGAATCCGTGGCTGGGCAACTGGCACTGTCCGCCCCGTTCCCCCTGGTCTTGGCAGGTGGACTTCTCACCAGCAACCCGTTGTTACAGGACCTGGTTTGCCAACAACTCCGAAACCGTGACCTGGCGCCGGAGCCCATGCAGGTACTGACGTCTGCAATCGAGGGAACGTTGCAATTAGCACAACAGATGCACCAATCCTGACCTCTGTTGAGCCGGTCGAACTACCCCTAGAATGGAAAGCGTCCACAGGTTGCCAGGCAAGACCATTCCCATGAACACCCAGTTGAATTTTCGCCCCGCCACGACGGCCGATCAACCAGGAATTATTGACCTGGTAAATCGCGTCTACGAGGAATACGGTGACCGCATCTGTCTCGAGGAGGCTGATGCTGACCTGCTTGACCTCCAGGGATTTTATCTCCAGCCGGGGGGAGAATTCATCGTGCTGGAAAAAAACGACACGATCCTGGGCACACATGCCCTACTACCACTGGCCGATCAGCCCGGTTGCTGTACATTTCGACGTCTTTACCTGGACAAATCGTTGCGAGGGGAGTCCTGGGGAGAACAGCTGATGCAATGGGCCCTGGAACGGGCGTCAGCACGAGGATTCCAACGCGTCGAATTCTGGTCTGATACACGTTTTGAGCGAGCTCACCGTTTCTTCCAACGACTGGGATTCCAGCCCGATGGTCGCGTGCGTCAAATGACGGATGGCTGGATTGATTACCAGGAATATTTTTTCTCTCGTCCGCTGGATGACATATCTGCGACAATCTCGAATCCCCAGTTTGACAAGGCAGGGGAAAACGTCGATCATGACGGGACCAACGGCTGAACTGGGATCCACCGATGCGTGTATTCCAGTCTCCATAACCCTGGCCTGTTCAGCTCACAAGAGAAGGAACTTCGACGTGCTTCACTTACGTACCCAACGCCTGGCAATCCGATTATTATCCTGCGTTTCCCTGGCCCTGTTGATTGCCCTGGCCAATGTCAGCCAGGCAGCTGACCCCGTGAAAGTCACCAGCATTGAAGGCATCACGCAGTATCAGCTGGACAATGGTTTGCAGGTATTACTTTACCCGGATCCATCGAGCCCGAAAGTCACGGTCAACCTGACCGTATTCGTTGGTTCTCGCCATGAAGGCTACGGTGAAGGTGGCATGGCCCACCTGCTGGAACACATGCTGTTCAAGGGAACTCCTACCCATCAGAACATCCCCAAGCTGTTGCAGGAGCGAGGCGCTAATTTCAATGGTACGACCTCCCTGGATCGCACCAATTATTACGAGACGTTTACGGCCTCGGACGAAAACCTCGAATTCGCCCTGAAGCTGGAAGCCGACCGCATGGTCAACAGCAATATTCGCGGAGAGGACCTGCAATCAGAAATGACCGTGGTGCGTAATGAGTTCGAACGCGGTGAGAACTCACCCAGCCGAATCCTTATGCAACGCATGCGTGCGATGGCATTTGAGTGGCACAATTATGGCAAATCAACCATCGGTAATCGCAGTGACATTGAACGGGTACCCATCCCGAATCTACGCAGTTTTTATCGCAAGTATTACCAGCCAGATAATGCCATGGTCGTCATTGCAGGAAAATTCGATACGACCAAGGCCCTGCAGCATGTCCAGAAATATTTCGGCGCCATTGCCAAGGCCGAACGAGAACTCCCCAACACCTACACCGTTGAACCCGCCCAGGATGGAGAACGGTCTGTCACGTTAAAGCGCGTGGGAGACATCAACCTCGTCGCCGTCTCTTACCATGTCCCCGCCGGACCGCATCCCGACTACGCGGCCGTCGATGCACTGGGATACATCCTGGCGATTGAACCTGCCGGCCGACTCTACAAGTCCATGATCGAAACCAAGAAAGTAACGGCCATGTACGGTGGCAGTTCGCCCCAACACGATCCCGGCCTGTTAACAATGCTGGTTGAAGTTCCCAAGAAAGGTACGCCACTGCCTGAAGTCCGTAAACTCCTTCTCTCCGAGATCGAAAAAATCGGCACGGAAGGCGTTTCCCAGGAAGAGGTGGACCGCGTGAAGCGGCAAATACTGCAACAACGCGAACGCTCGCTGGCCAATAGTACCCAGATAGCCCTCGGGTTGAGTGAATGGGCCGCCCAGGGGGACTGGCGTCTTTTCTTTATCTACCGGGATCGAATCGAGAAAGTGACTGCCGCTGACGTCAAACGCGTTGCGGCCAGCTACCTCCGTCCGAACAATCGGATCGTGGGGATCTTTGTTCCCTCCGAGAAATCAGAACGTGTTGCCATTCCCAGTACGCCCGATCTCAAGACGCTGGTCGACAACTACAAGGGGCGCCAGACCATTGCCGCGGGAGAGGTTTTCGATCCTTCCCTGGAGAACATTGAAAAACGCGCTGAACGTGGCGTCCTGCTGGATGGCATCAAGATGGCCTTGCTACCCAAGAAAAGCCGTGGTGAACAGGTTCGCCTCTCCCTGACGATTCGATATGGCGATGCCGATTCACTCAACGGGTTACAAGGTGCCTGCCAGTTACTACCGACACTCATGATGCGTGGTACCCAGTCACTTTCGCATGAAGAATTCACCGACAAGCTGGATGAGCATCAGACCGTAATGAGTGCCAGTGGTGGCCTCGGATCAGTCACCTTCAGTATCCAGACCAAGCGCAAGGAGATACCAGCTGCCCTCGAGTTACTGCGACAGGCCATGCGTGAACCAGCCTTGCCGGCTGACCAGTTCGACATCCTGAAACGAGAACGAGCTGCGGCACTGGAAGGCCGTCAAACAGATCCTCAAACCGTGGCTCGCCAGACGCTGCAACGAAAACTATTCCCCTATCCGAAGAATGATATTCGCCACATCCTCCCCATTGCGGGAGTGATTGACCGATATGAAAAGGTCAAGCTTGCCGACGTCAAACGTGTCTACAACGATTTCCTTGGAACCGGAGCAGGAGAACTGGTCATCGTCGGTGATTTCGATCCAAAGCAAACCTTGCCCTTGCTTAAAAAATCACTTGCTTCCTGGGAATCCGAATACAGCTATACGCGAATTGGTCAGAAGGCCTTTACCAACGTGGCAGGCGGCCCGCAGACAATCCAGATCCCGGATAAAGCAAATGCCGTTTACTACGCCGGCAGCGTCATTCCCATGTCCCAGCAACACCCGGATTATCCTGCCCTGAAACTGGGAATCTATATTCTCGGTGGGGGATCACTGTCATCCCGACTGGGAGATCGGATCCGCCAGAAAGAAGGGCTCTCCTACGGTGTCGGTTCCGGCTATTCCGGCAACTGGTTTGACGACGTCAGTCGACTGACCATTGGAGCAATTTCCAATCCCCAGAATTCTGCCCAGGTCGTCAAATCGATCGGAGAAGAGATTGACCTGCTGGTCGCCAAGGGAATTACCGAACAGGAACTCCAACAGGCCAAGAAAGGTTACCTGCAGAGCCTGGCCGTGCAACGGACCAGTGATGGCAGCATCCTGGGCCTGCTCGCCGGTTCCCTTAACAACAAGACCACCATGGCCGATCAAGCCAAGTACGAAGCAGCCGTGGGCCAACTTACGGTACAGCAAGTTGGTATGGCACTGAAGAAACATATCAACCCGAAACGCCTTGTCATTATCACCGCGGGAGACTTTACCAAGGCAAAAGAGTCCGATCCCAAACCACCGGGGAAAAAATAATTCCGGCTTGCTGGAAGTCGTGGCACCGCACCAAACGATCGGAGTTAACGTCGCCCTGGAGATACCCTGCGTAAGCTAGCTTGGAATCGAGATGGTTATCCTGAACCCAGCTGCACCCCATCTCAAAGATGGCTATATGAACCAACCCGTGGGCGTTGCGTACACAGAGAAACGGATTTTTTCGGGCTAAAGGTGACACGGATGATTTCCAGATTTCGCTTGCGCATCCCCCTGCGACTTGCTTGCTGGGGCCTTTGTTGGTTACTGCTACACAGTTACTTGACGCTTCCCTCGTTAGAAGCACGCGTTACTGTAGACGCCATCCCGGCGCAGCCCTTTGGGATTGCTGAAATCGTCATCGATTTACCGGCCACCCCACAGCCAGGCAGCTTTGATACCAGCGAATTTTACCTGGCTGAATCTCATGGTCGTGCCCTCTACCCGGTATTCACAGAAGGTCGTTTACGACGTGCCGTCGGTGGTATCCTTGGCACTGGAGACGCTCGCACACCGACCACGATCTCCATTCTTTTTCTCTTTACCGGAGCAGATCCCCTCGAAATTACACTCCATACACCCGGCCCTCAGTTAATGACCATTCAACCTCGTCCCCAGCCTCCCCGGGTTTACGAGCGTACGATCAAACGCTGGTGGCGTGAGTACCATGCCACCGTTCGAGAACAGGAGGCAATGGGAGACTATCCTCCTGTCGTGCAAACCTACCTGACATCCATGCTGTCGCGACGACTTGCCATCGCCCCACCACTGCGCAGCCGTGTGAAAAAGCGATCTGCCGACCCGGTCCAAAATTCACTGGAGATGCTGCTGGGGCTGGAAGGTTTACGCTTAGCCGCCCTGAAAAAAACTTCCCTGGGGGAACGAGCCGTGAG
>JAZADA010000490.1:0-4306 GCA_036124135.1 Planctomycetota bacterium
GTTCCCCCGGAACAGAATCCCGATGCCTTGATCGATGATCCATCTGCGGTCAATCCAGCTTCCGTGAATCAACCGGAAATTACGGATCGTTTTGCTTCTCCGGCTGAACGTTCTTTTGAAAAAGCCTGGGCATCCGCGACAAAGCAAATGGATCAAAACCATTTTCGTGAGGCATTGCTGACCTTGTCCGTATTCTTTGACGACCCCAACCTCAGCCAACTCAACCATGCGAAGCTGCTGGGAAAACTGGACATGTTGGCCGCTCACGTGATCTACTCGAAACTGCACTTGCTGGAACCGGCCTTCATCGTGCGTCCCGGTGACACCATGAAATCAATTGCCAAGCAATATCGTGTACCGGCAGCGTTGCTCAAGAACATCAACGGTATTCAATCCGAGTCCTCGTTATTACCAGGTACCGAGATCAAGGTGGTTCGCGGACCATTTCGGTCCAGTGTCTCGTTAGCCAAAAATGAAATGACCCTGTTCCTGGGGCACCTGTACGCAGGACGGTTCCCGATCTCTATCGGAAATAATCCCTCACCACGACCCGGTAGTTACCAGGTCCAGTTAAAACAATCTGGTCGACCTTTTTACAACGCTGCCAAGCAGGCCATTCCGGCCGGCGACATCAATAACCCGTATGGGAATGTCTGGATTGATCTGGGTAGCAACATGAGTATCCACGGTACACCCCGCGTGGCCACCGATGCCAACCAGGGCCACAGTTGCATAGGCCTGGGAGCTGTGGATGCCCAGGATATCTATGGAATCCTGACCGAGGGATCCCAGGTCATTATCCGCCGCTAGGCCCGGGGCTCTAGATTTCACCTTGACCCTCTGTTTCCCGTTGCGCGCAGATGGTATAGAACTCATGCACATGTCGACAATCAGTTGACAGAACCGCCCGGACGGATCCGGGCAGTTAAACTTTGACTCCTGGTTTCAGGGAGATAACGCGTGTATGACCAACAGGCCTTAATCGATTTCATGCGGGAAAAAAAAGCCCTGGAATTCGGTAACTTCACACTGGCGTCCGGGAAACAAGCTAGTTTCTACCTGGACTGCCGCAAGATCACACTCGATTCAACCGGGGTGAACCTCGTAGCGGCTGGAATGCTGGAAAAACTCGGTGATGATTTACCCGATGCGGTCGGTGGTATGGCCATCGGCGCCGATCCCATCACAGCAGCCGTCATCATGTTATCCGGCCAACAGGATCGACCGCTGAAGGGATTTATCGTCCGCAAGGAAGCGAAGGCTCATGGCAAGGGGCAAGCCGTGGAAGGACCGGTCGAGCCAGGAGACCGCGTGGTCATCATGGAAGACGTGGTCACCACCGGGGGCAGCTCTCTCAAGGCCATCGAACAGGCAGAAGCATTTGGCCTGAAGGTCGAACGCATTATTGCCATCATTGATCGATTGGAAGGGGGAAGCGAGGCCTGCCTGGAACGTGGCTACCAGTTGGAAAGCCTCCTCACGGTTCGTGATTTTGGTATTGAACCCGGAACCGAATAAATCCTGCTTCAGCAACCGTTCCCGGCAGGTCGATAACTTCTACTGGTGCTATGTATGCCCAGAGTTTTATCTCCTATCCACGATCAGACCCTGGACAGGGTCCCCGCGAGCCGGCCATGGAAACCACCCTACATCGCCAGCTGAAAGCACTCTATGCGGACGACCAATCGCAACAGGAAGTTCCCCTGGACAACTACCGGATCGACGTGGTTCGAGGTGGGGTACTGGTAGAGATTCAACTCGGTGCCATCGGGGCCATTCGAGACAAGCTCAGGAAACTGCTTGAGAATCACAAGGTGCTCGTCGTCAAACCAATCATCGTGCGCAAGCACCTGGTGAAACTGGACGGACCGGACGGTTCGCTTGTCAGCCGACGACGGAGTCCCAAGCGTGGTAACCTGATGACCCTGTTCGACGAACTCGTCTATTGCACCCGGCTCTTTCCCCATCCCAATCTTTGCATCGATGTGCCCCTGATCGAGATGGAGGAATTTCGATTCCCAGGGCATGGGCGACGCCGACGGCATCGTGACAACGATTTCCAGATCCAGGATCAATCACTACTGAGCGTCGAAAGCATTGAGCGCTTTGCCACAGCAGCGGACCTGGCTAACCTCGTTCCGAAAACGCTACCAAAAACATTTCATACGGGTCACCTGGCCGAAGCTATTGGGCAATCACGAGAAAAAGCCCAGCAGGTGGCCTACTGTTTTCGCCATATGAAAATCACGAAACAAGTCGGGAAAGAAGGGAACGCGATACTCTATCGTTTCCGCAGCCCTCGCGATCGCAAGCGGCGCAAACGCTCCCGCAGGATGTCGGCTATTCCATTGCCCAGCCTGCCTACTGGTCCGCTGCCAACCGGACCATTGCCACCCGCTTCGTTACCCTCGGCCAACGCGAACCTCTAGGCATTCGCCTTGCTTCGCGCTTCTCGCAGACCACGACTGAGGATGTCTCGCAGCATGGGAGAAAAATCCTCGTACTTGGCGCTATCAGGACTGCCATCCGCATACTGGTAAATCGCATCGCGTGGTTTGGCGCCCAATGAAATCAGGGTGGAACTGACCGTTCCTCGTCGCTGACCGGCCAGCACCATGCTCGGCCGACCGGCGGGTGCCGGTGGACGAGCGAAAACTTTACTCGCCACGGCCAGGAACTTGACAGGTGAATCCAGTGTCTGCAGTGTCAGGAGTCGATGAGCCAGTTGCACGCGCTCGTCTCGAGGATCATTGATGTCTCGGTTACCGATAACGCTCAATCCCTCTTGTAGCTCTACCACCTCGGGTTCGTCACCACCGTGAATAACCCAGCCACTCTCGGCATCCACACAAACAAAATTGACCCCGTCGTAACGCTTGGTCCCCAGTTCTTCCATGGCCAGGTGCATGGCTTCATCGGCTGTTCGCGTACGAAGTAATTCGCGGCACAAGATCCCACGCGAACGCGGGGCGATCGGTGGAACCAACTTTCGACGGTTACTGGCAGCCACGAACAAACCATGTTGATTGACGCCTAACCAGGTTCCCCCGGCTAATTGGTCAACACCACCTAGAATACGAGGTTTTCCCGATTGAATCGCAGGTGGACTGCCAGGTCGGTCATAAAATTCATCACGATTGGCTGCTACCAAAATGGGAGATTCGGGAACGAGACGATATTGAACTGCTAGTAAACACATATTTTTCAACAACTTATGAACAATGAAGCAAACTTTATTCACTCTACGGAGCAAAGAACATCGCTGTTCGAAACAGCAACTCCACTCTATATACTGGGAAGCTGGCCCAACACCTTCTTATAGGGGGTAAAGCAGATATTTCTTTACCCAAATTACCCCCATTGGGTGGATTTCCCCGTAACAATTCCGATTAGGGGCTCTTGAGCAACGCCGTGGGAAACCTTAGCTTGCCGCTTTCAAGCTCACCGGGCCCAGATAATAAGGATGACTGATCGGCTGGGCCTGGAACCTGTTTGCACCGATAACCCGTTGTTGATGAGAGAAACCGACCGATGCCTGAATCCCATTCCCGCTCACCTGTCCGGATTGCCATTGTTGGTGCCGGTGCCGTCAGTGACTACCACCACGTACCGGCCATCGCAATGGACCCGCGTGCTGAATTGGCAGCAGTCTGCGATGCTGATCCTGCGTTGCTCGAGAAACGACGCCAGGACTGGGGCGTGGACGTGGTCAGCACTGATTACGACGCGATCTGTAATAGTCCGGATATCGATGCAGTCATTATTGCAACTCCCAACTTTACGCATCGTCCGATGGCAGTCGCAGCTGCAGAGGCGGGCAAACACATCATGTGCGAGAAGCCACTGGGATTGAATGTGGCAGAAGTGCGAGAGATGTACCAGTCGGCAGAGCAGGCTGGGGTCGTACACATGACGGCATTCACTTACCGATTTGCCCCTTCGATGCGTTACCTGAAACACCTGGCTGCCAGCGGCGAGCTGGGAGCCTTGCGTCATTTTCGCAGCCAACGTTTCCTGGACTGGCCCGAAACCAGCTGGGGTTGGCGGCAATACGAGGATCGGGCCGGCGCCGGAGACCTGTTCGACATGACCATTCATCGAATTGATTTTGCCCTCGACCTGATGGGGCCTCTGGATCGGGTTTGCGGTGCGGTTGCCCAGTTCGTACCGCGCGACAAAACGGTCGACGGGGAATCCTGTCCACCTTCTGAAGTGGATGACTGGTCAGCATTGATCGGCCAGTTCCGCGACGGAGGCGTTGGCGTCTGGGAGGGCACCACGTTAGCCAAGGGTTATGGTTTCGATG
>JAZADA010000491.1:0-2981 GCA_036124135.1 Planctomycetota bacterium
TGGACGTGGATATTGGCAAAAGCAGGACGGTTACGAATTTCAGTTTCCATACAGTCTCAGCCTATCTATCTATAGGAGTGATGGTGGCAAAGTGGGAAAGGAAGTTACAGGTCCTTGTCATCAGCCTGCGGATCTTGCTCTTCGAGTTCCACCTTTCCACCGACGCGTTTCAGGACATCCTTCCAGTCTATTTCAAGCGGAGTATATTTCTTTTTAGGTAACGCAGCAAGTTGTTTCTTGATCGCGTCGATTCGTGCGTCGTGCTCGGGATGGGTACTGATCCAGGAAACAACGGCCGGTAGATCACCATGGGTGTCTTTCATGACCTGGAAGAACTCGGCCATGCCCAGCGGATCAATGCCCGCAGCGTGAAGCATCCGGACGCCCTCTTCGTCGGCCTCGGCCTCGTGGTCACGACTGTACTTGTTGATCGTGGATAACTCCAGCAACTCGCCGGCCACGGCAACCAGTCCGCCGACATCTCCCAGCAAACCATTGACCAGGGCCGCGATCCCAATGGAATGACCGATCCGTTGCAAGCCGTGCCGCCGGGTCACGTGAGCGATCTCATGAGCCACCACTCCAGCAACTTGTTCCGGACGCTTGGCATTTTTGATTAACCCGGTGTAGACCACGATCTGCCCACCCGGTAGCGCAAACGCATTGACGATGTCTGCATCAATAACCTGTACATGGTACTCGAACCCTTTAATGGCCGCATGCTTTTCCAGTCGAGAGACCATCTCCTGGATGGCCGCAACGACCACCTCGTCCTCGACAGGTGATCCCTGCAGATCCATGTTCTCGATGGCAAAGTCACCAATTTCTTTGTCCACGCTAATGGGTAAGGCCTGGATGGCACGACGTGCTACCGTCAGTACGGTCAGGTAAGTGCCGACTCCCAGCAAGACGACGAATGCCAGGATGACGAAAGTCAGCAGCAGGTTACGTCGCCGCTTGGACGAGCGTGATAATTTTAAGCGTTCCAGGTCTTCCAGGAGAAAGCTGCTGCCGAAGAGTTCCAGGTTGGAGAGGAAACGGCTGTCCTCCGAGAAAATAGTCAGGGAACGATTGCTGTTGCGGCAGAAGATCATCCGCCCACTGGCTCCACCCCGTTCTAGTTGGCAGTCCCGATAAGATAACCGGTGTTCCTCTCCGTTGGCCTGGCGGGCGATGATCTCGTTGGCCGTCATCTCAATTTCGGCCCCGGCCCGGCCACCTTCAATGGCATCGCTGAAGACGCCACCACTGATCTTGATCATCTCACTCATGGATTTCATTTACCCGTTAAGTCTGCTTCGGGAGGAAGCTTTTAAGAGCACTTAAGATACTGCAATTAGATGAGTTATGCAAAACATGCAGAGATTTTCCCGGACCGCTCAAGTCGTTGACACGGCGCAGGTAAGACGAGTAGAGTGACGTGCCGACCAGTTAAATCGAAGGTGTTCCAGGAGCAGGGTAGACAACGCCATGATCAAGATTCAACAGGTGATATTGCTCGTGATCAGCCTGGTATGCCTGCTGGTTGGTGAAGTGATCGAGGGCGCCGCGCCGCCGAATGTATTGTTTATTGCCATCGATGATCTGAATGACTGGGTTGGTTTCCTGGATGGTCATCCCCAGGCACGTACGCCCAACATGGATCGGTTGGCGCGCCGCGGCGTGATCTTTACCAATGCCCATTGCACGGCCCCCATTTGCGGACCCAGTCGAGCAGCCGTTATGACGGGACTGCAACCTTACCATACAGGTCTCTATACCAATGCAGCGAACCTGACTCGCCGTCGTACTGACCTGGTCACGTTGCCCAGGTTCTTTAAAGAACATGGCTACCAGGTGATGGGTACCGGCAAGTTGTTTCACGGGAAAGCACCCAAAAATGCGTTTCACGAATATGGGCCTACATCCGATTCGGGAGGTGCCAGTGGCGGACCTTTCACGAAGGAAGAGCTGGGAACCCGGAAGCAAGATCCCACGCACCGCGTGGATCGTGGACCCGGTAAGCTCCAGGCCGTGCTGCCTTTGAACAGGATGCCCTGTGACCGGAACTATCGTAGTAGCAATACGTTTGACTGGGGGCCGGTTGATGTCACGGATGAGGAAATGTCTGATGGCCTGGTTAACCAGTGGGCCATCAAGCAACTTCAACGGCGTCACGAAAAACCTTTCTTCCTGGGTGTCGGGTATTTTCGTCCTCACCAGCCCCTCTTTGCTCCCCGGAAGTACCACCAGATGTTTCCACCGGACAATGTCCAGTTACCGAAGGTTCTGGCCAATGACCTGGCCGACCTCGGAAAAGTGGGCCGCGATTATGGACTGGTTGCCGCCACCTCGGGGTTACATAAAACGGTGGTGGATTACCAGCAGTGGAAGCCAGCGGTCTCTTCCTACCTGGCGTGCGTGACCTTTGTTGATACGCTGCTGGGACGCCTGCTCGATGCTCTGGACCAGGGACCTTATGCGGAGAATACGTGGATCGTACTCTGGTCGGATCATGGCTGGCACCTGGGTGAAAAGGAACACTGGGGAAAGGCGACAGGATGGGAGCGTGCCTCGCATGTGCCACTGCTGATCGTACCACCGAGGTCCGCCGCTCCGAAAGGTTTTCAGCCCGGAACACGGTCCGAGCGGATGGTCAGTCTGATCGATCTTTTTCCCACCCTCGTGGATGCCTGCCGCTTGAAACCAGTTCCACCCCTGGACGGAAAAAGCCTGTTGCCACTGGTGCGGCAACCAACTGCCCCCTGGCCAGCAGCTACCGTGATTACCTGGGCCCGCGGTAACCATGCGGTTCAGACTGATCGCTGGCGATACATGCATTATTATGATGGCAGCCAGGAACTCTATGATCATCAGGCCGATCCCCTGGAATGGCACAACCTGGCAGACCGAGCAGAATTCCAGCAACAGAAACAACAGTTGCAGAAGTGGGTGCCCGGCAACACAGATGTCGAACATTTTGTTCGTATGGGGAAGTGGAA
>JAZADA010000492.1:0-9783 GCA_036124135.1 Planctomycetota bacterium
TTGAGTTTGGCGATCACCTCCGCAACATGATCTCGTTTCCAGTGCCATTCTTCCTCGGATGGTGCGGATTGGGCGCGTGCCAGGGGAGAACGGTTGTCACCCTGGTTGGCGTCGTAAAACCACTCCAGGTTCCAGGTGGCGATGGTGATTTCCTCGGGCAATTCATCGGCCTGCAGCACGGGACTTAACCACCAGCCGGCCAGGATCCAGAGGGTCATGATGTATCGTTGCGAGAGCTTCATGGGTCGTCTTTCCGGAACAGTGATGCCAGCCTCGGGAGAAAAAAGTGACGGTCTGCAAAGATCGTATGGCGGTTGCCAATGGGCAGTTTATCAGGGATGATCAATGAGACCAAGCGAGCGGGCCGGGCCGGGCTCTGAATCCCGAACGCTGGGTCGCTGTCCCGTTCGCAGGCAACTCCCCGCGGCTTGTTCACCCGAGAGATACCATGGCTGAGCAGATTCCTTTCAATCGACCCTGGATTACGGGAAAGGAAATGGAGTACCTGACCGATGCCGTGTCATCCGTCAGGATCGGGTCGGATGGACCTTACACGCAGAAATGCGCGCAACTCCTTCAGGAGCGACTGGGGATCCAGCGGATCCTGATGACTCCGTCCTGTACAGCCGCCCTGGAAATGGCGGTCATGCTTTGCGACCTGGGTCCCGGGGATGAAGTGATTGTCCCCTCTTATACGTTTGTTTCGACGGCCCTGGCCGTCGCACGCTCGGGAGCCCAACCGATATTTGCCGATATCGATCCGCAGACCCTGAACCTGGACCCCGCGGATGTGGCCTCGCTGATTGGCCCGTCGACCAGGGCGATCCTGCCGGTGCACTATGCCGGCGTGGGATGTGACATGACCACCATCAATGAACTGGCCCAGCAGCACGGATTGAAGGTCATTGAAGATGCAGCACAGGCCGTGAACAGTACCTACCAGGAGCAGGCACTGGGAGGCATCGGACACCTGGGGACCTTCAGCTTTCATGAGTCCAAGAACCTTGGTTGCGGAGAAGGGGGCGCCCTGGCCATCAACGATGCGGAGTGGATTGATCGGGCCGAGATCATTCGTGACAAGGGAACCAATCGTCGCCAGTTTTTTGACGGGAAGGTCGATAAGTACACCTGGGTTGACTGGGGTTCCTCGTTTCTTCCCAGTGAACTCACCTGTGCATTTCTCTATGCTCAACTGCAGCAAATGGATGCAATCACGCGTCGTAGGAAAGCCATTTGTGAGTATTATCAACAACGCCTGGCCCCCCTGGAACAGTCAGGGCACCTGCGTTTGCCGGAGATTCCCGCGGACTGCCAGAGTAATTATCACCTCTTCCACGTGATCACCCGTGATGCGGCTACGCGCGCGGCGCTGATGAAACATCTCAATGACCAGGAGATCCACGCTGTTTTCCATTACGTGCCACTGCACACGTCCCGGATGGGACAGCAGTTATCACCCCAGACGCGGTCTCTGCCCGTGACAGAATCATTGAGTACCCAGTTGCTGCGACTGCCCCTCTTCTATGAGATCACGGATGCTCAGCAGGATCGCGTGGTGAGTGAGATCGAGAAGTTCTTCAGTGCGTCGACGGTGTGATCGCCTGGGAGCCTTGTTCGTAGAGCACCATCGTGGGCAGGTCCAGTTGCTTTTGAAAGCCAGCTTGCAGAAGGCTTTCCTGGACCTGGGTCAGTTGCTCCACGGAGATAACCTGCCGATCGCTTTCATCCCAGGACGCTGGTTTCAAGAGCAGGACTCGCCGGTGTAAGGACCAGTCCGCCTGGTCGAGCGGTGCCTGTTGAAAACGGTAGCCCGCTGGCGAGGAACTGCGAGCCTGTAGCATGAAATAGACGGAATTGTGACGATGTGGGATCGTGTAGAGAGATGTCTTGGCTGGCAGGTGTTGCTGCAATCGTGCCAGGTCCCCGGCCACCGCGGCCTGCTGATGCCAGGGAAGGTCCGGGGCAAAATTATAGGGGCGTGGTATCCGCCAGGCCGTGAAACTTTCTCGCATACCGGCGTCACGGAGGAAGGGAACAAAGACCAGCAGGATCAGCGCACAACGGGTAAGCCCCGTGCTGCGCCGACTTTCATCACGGGCAGGGAAATGATCCAACCACAAGAGCACGGCAGTGATGACCAGTCCTGGTGCTGCCAGCAGCATGTAATGGTGGTACGCACGACTACGAAGTTGCCAGAGGGTTGCCAGGGCCCCGATTGCCAGGAACAGGATCACTTCCAGGCGCACCATGGTTTCCTGGGAATCAGCTGGTTGACGTCGACAACCAGCTACCAGCGCGATCCCGCTCAATAAGGCTGCCAGGGCAGCGGTTTCATCTCGCCGAATCTGTACGTACAGGTTGAATCCCCAGGAGCCTTCACGGGCATACTGCCCCACGGTCGCCAGGCCGATCTGAAGGGGAGTCCAACCTTCGCCGACTGCCAGGACTGCGATTAGGAAGGTGCCTGCTGCCAGGAAAGGAACGGCCAGCAGGGGGCCCCATTGGTGCTGGTCTGATCGGTTACGCCAGCGGAAGCCGGCCAGCATGGCCAGTGCTCCAAGCGATAACAGGCCTGCCTGTTGTTTCATGAAGAGCGTGAGGCCCAGGCCGACACCCAGCAGCAGGCTGTCTGCCCAGCCACGGCGACCCTGCAGGGGACGCCCGGCCCAGCAAAGCAAGGTCAGCAGCAGTGGGATCGTTGCCAGCAACTCGGTTTCCGCGGCGCTGGCCTGGAAACGCGAGATGAGGACGAGGAACCACGTTCCGGCAAACAGGCTGGCGGCCAGTGAACGACTATGCTGCCAGACGATGGCGCCGACCAGCAGGATATTGATTACGATCACCGGCAGATAACTGCGCTGGATCGCAGTAAAGTTTTCACCGGCGATTCCCAGTACGGTTTTCCAGAACGTGTAGACCCCCGGGAAGTAGCTGTAGGCATTGTTGGATGCCAGTACCTGCTGGTTCATATCACGGGCGTTGCAAAGGTAATAGAAGAGGTCCACGCTGCCCACGTAGGGGCTGATGCTGACCAGGTAATAGCCGGCGGTTACCAGGGCCCATCCCAGTCCGGCGACCAGCAGTGCCCGGCGATAGATTTCGTAGTACTGTTGCAACCAGCCGGTTTGCTGCCGGATCTCACCACGCAGAACGGGTAGTAGCAGGGCAATGACCAGGAGCACGTTCAGCCAGGGATTAGCCAGGGTGGATTGAACGATGGATCCACAGATCACGGCACTCACGGCCAGTGCGCTGGCCAGCAGCGTGACAGGCCACGAGCCACGACTCGTTACCGGTGGTGAAGATTCAGTCAGCATGAGTGGATCCAGTTTCTTCCTGGGGGGCTGTTCTTCCGGAGCCCTGTTCGAGACCGATCATAGGCGGCTCAGGAAAGTGTTGAAAGAGCAGAGTCGATGTCCAACGCGTGGCGAACACCCGCTTTTCCGATTACACTGAAATCCTACAGCGGTCATTCGACCAGGGTTGTTGGATGGCGACAGGGAAATGACGCCTGTTACTTCTTACGTTGCGGGTGTCACCATGTTCATAAGGGAAGGTGTTAAGTGGTCAGGAATTTACGAACGCGAGCTGTTGGACATGGTTGCTCATGCCTGTGGTGTCAGGGCCAGTGGATCTTGCTGGTGCTGGTGCTGGTCAGCACGCAGGTAGCCAGGGCGGGAGAGGATCCGGCGAAACCCATGGTCTCGCGTTGGCAGGTGAAACCTCCCTCCGAGAAATTGAAACGTGAGTGGAAGCTGGCACCGTTCTACAAGAAACATGTCAGCGTGGATGGCTTTCCTGTCCTCGCCTCCGAGCGTGTTTCCGATTATGCCTTGCTGGAAGCGGCCTACCTGATTGATCGCATGGTAAGTAAGCGACCGGATATCCTGCGGGCGATGATCCAGAGTAGAACACGTTTCGTGATCATGGGGGTGGATGAAATGACGACGCGGATCCCCGAGCATTCGGACCTGGAACCGACGAAGTTCTGGGATCGTCGAGCCCGCGGGTTGGGCGCAACCCCTGAACGTCCGGCCGTCAGTTGTGGAGAGGAAAACCTGTTGGCCTTACCGGGTGATCCTTACTTTTCTGAGAACATCCTGATTCACGAGTTTGCGCATGCGATGCATCACATGGGCCTGGATCGTGTGGATCCGAGTTTCGACGATCGCCTGGACGTTGTGTACGAGGCGGCCATGAAAAAAGGACTCTGGAAAACCAAGTATGCATCCAACAACCGGGCCGAATACTGGGCCGAGGGAGTACAAAGCTGGTTTGATACGAACCGGCCTCCGGACCACGATCACAACCATGTCGATACGCGTGCAGAACTGAAAGAATATGATCCCGGGCTGGCCAGCATGGTCAAGGAGATTTTCGGTGATCATCCCTGGAAATATCGTCATCCGACCAAGCGTGCGAATGAACCACACCTGCAGGGACTGGATCGGAGCAAGCTGGGTCGCTTTGCCTGGCCCGCTGAACTGGATCGCTGGTACAAGAAAAATTACCCGGACGGGACGCTGAAAAAGAAGAACTGAGAGGGGATGGAACCGGCGTCAGGCAAGCAGTGCCGGGACGACATTTCCCTTGGTGACGATCTGGTGCGGGCGATCGAAACGGTCCAGCAGTTGCTGGCGATGATCGATCCCCAGTAGTCGGTAGATCGTGGCAATGATGTCCGACGGTGTTGTTGGCATGTCGCGGGGAAAAGCACCGGTTCGATCACTGGCCCCGTAGACGAATCCCGGCTTGATGCCGCCACCGGCCAGCATCACGGAGTAGCAGAAATTCCAGTGATCTCGTCCGGCATCGTTCTTGTTGATCTTGGGGGTGCGACCGAAATCACCCAGCACAGCGACCAGTGTGCGTTCCAGCATCCCGCGATCATGGAGATCTTCCAGCAGGCTGCCACAGGCGGAATCAAATTGCGGCAGCAGGGTATTCTTGAGTTTCTTGAAATTGCCGCCATGCGTATCCCAGGTGGCATTGGCGTCGGGTGCCCAGGATACGGTCACCACGCGCGTGCCCGCCTCGATGAGTCGCCTGGCGAGTAATACGCTTTGTCCATAGATGTTGCGTCCGTAGCGTTCCCGGGTCTTGTCTTTTTCTTCCTGGATACGAAACGCCGACTGCACGGTGCGCGAGGTAAGGATATCGAAGGCCTGTTGTTGGAAACGATCGATCGCGGCAAAGGGGCGCGAGGTAAGGTTCTGCTTTAATCGATCGTTATAGCTGGATAACAGCGAGGCACGTTTTTGCAGCCTCTGGCTGGAGATGTCCTGCTGGAGGGAAAACTCGGGAACTGAAAAGTCCGTGGCATTGGGGTCCTTGAGAATCCAGAGGGGATCGAATCCCTGTCCCATCCAGCCGCCATAAAAACCGGGTTGCGGCGGCCCCTTGGCCCCTTCCTTGGTCTTGTAGGGGAGCGAAACATAGGGGACCGTATCGATCGGGGTGGGACGCAGTTGGGCGGCCACGGCACCTGGAGGAGGATTATCCGTGGGCTTGAAGCCGCCCCCCATTTCACCGCGGTCATGCCCCGTCAGTGCCACGTAGACTGCCGCGGCATGGGAATTGTTGACGCTGTGATTCATCGAACGGATGAGCGTGCTGCGATGCATCTGCTGGGATAGCCTGGGTAGATGTTCACTGAACTGGACTCCCGGCAGGGAAGTGGCAATTGGTTTAAATTCACCCCGGGTTTCTGCCGGCGCGTCCGGTTTCATATCCCACATGTCCAGGTGGCTGGGACCACCGTTGAGAAAAATCACGATGCAGGCATCAGCGCGGGGAGCAATCGCCTTGGTCACCGTAGACTGCTGTGCCTGCAACAGGTGGGGCAGGTTGAGACCAAGCAATCCCGCGGATCCAAGCCGCAGTACCTCACGGCGACTGTGCCGGCTGACGGCAGATTCCAGTTGCTTGATTTGTCGAATCGGGTAAGGCGACATGGATGATTCAGCCCGTTCGGAAAGATTCTCGATCAGTGCAGTTTTAAGTCTAGCAAGGGGTCAGGGACTGTGACAAGCGTTTTTCATCTGGTCTAATCAGGAAGCCTTCAGGGGCCTATCAGGCAATTATTTATTTTCGTCTTCTTTAGCGAGGGATTTGTGTCATGACTATCACACGCCGTGATTTTCTCCACCGTGGTCTGCAAGCTGGTTGTGTTGGAGCTGGCCTGTTCGCGTCAGGCAATGCACAGGCCCTGGGGCCTTTCCAGCGGCGTGGTCGACGTCCCGTCAAGGCGGCTCGCTTACCGATTGTTGACACGCATCAGCATCTCTGGGACCTGACCAAGTTCACGCCACCCTGGCTGGGTGGAGCTCCCGATGTGTTGCGCAAGAGTTACACGACGGAACACTTCCTCAAGGCAACCCGTGGTTCGAACGTCGTGAAAGCCGTCTACATGGAAGTGGACGTGGATCCCAAGCAACAAGTGGAAGAGGCGGAACACGTCATCCGGCTGTCGAAAAACTCAGACCATCCCACCGTTGCTGCGGTCATTTCCGGACGACCGAATTCGGCCGGTTTCGAGGCCTATATCACGCGTTACAAGGACAGCCCTTACATCAAGGGCGTACGGCAGGTGCTCCATCCGCCGGAGACCAAGCAGGGACTTTGCCTGCAACCGCAATTCGTCAAGTCGATGCAGCTGCTCGGTCGTCTCGGGAAGAGCTACGATATTTGCATACGACCCACCGAGTTGGGTGACGCTGTCAAGCTGGCTGACCAGTGTCCCGATACGCGGTTCATCATCGATCATTGTGGTAATGCCGATCCCAAGGCATTCAGTAAATCGAAAGCGGCTGGTGCCGAAGAGCCCTGGCACCAGGCCGATCCCTGGCGTCGCAGTATCGAGGCGTTGTCCAAGCGCAAGAACGTGATCTGCAAGATCTCTGGAGTCGTGGCCCGGGCACCCGAGGGTTGGAGCTCGGAGGACCTGGCTCCCATCATCAATCACTGCCTGGACCAGTTTGGACCGGATCGCGTCGTGTTTGGTGGGGACTGGCCGGTTTGCCGTATCGCGGCGACCTACCTGCAATGGGTCAATGCTCTCAAGGAAGTCATTGCTGAGCGCAGCCTGGTGGACCAGAAAAAATTGTTGCATGACAACGCGGTCAGGCTCTACGGGCTTTCCTAGCAGAAAGTTTTCGTGGCGGCATGGCCCGTGGAATCACGGTTTGACGATGCCCCCGTCACGGCGACGAATAGCAGGCCAGGCACCCTGGTAGGGATGATCCGGGTAGGGGAAGCGGGTTGCCGCTTCCTCGTCGATGTCGATCCCCAGGCCTGGTTGGTCATTGGGCCACATCTGGCCCTCGCGGATTTCCGGGCAACCGGGAAAGACGGCCTGCGTGTTCTCGTCCATGAACATTAATTCCTGGATCCCGAAGTTGGGACAGGCCAGGTCCAGTGCCAGGTTGGCCATGTGACCGACCGGTGACGTATCGCCGGGACCGTGCCAGGCGGTGCGGACGCCGAAAAACTCGCACAGGTTGGCGATCCGCCAGGCCGGCGTGAGTCCTCCGACCTGGGAGAGATGAATCCGGATGAAGTCGAGCAGCCGTTCCTTGATCAGGGGGACAAACTCGTTGGGGTTGTTGAACAGTTCCCCCATTGCGATCGGGATGTGCGTGTGCTGGCGCAGCAGGCGGAAGTGGTCGATCTCTTCCGGGGGGAGGGAATCTTCCAGGAAGAACAGCCGATACGGCTCCAGGTCCTTGGCCAGTTGCAGGGTGAGTGGGCCCGGTAGTCGCTCGTGCACATCGTGCAGCAGTTCGATTTCGTCACCCAGTTGGGTCCGCGCCTGTTCAAACAGTTGAGGAGCGAGGCGGACGTAGTCGGCTGGCTCGAACAGGTTGTGGGGATTGGTTGGGCTGTCGATTTCAGCCGCCACTTGCAGGTCGGACTTGGTGCCATAGGTGGCCTGCCCGTCGACGGCGACCTGCAGGCGGACGTGTCGAAATCCCTGCTGCCAGAGTTCGCCGGCATGGTCACAGGTTTCCTCGATGGTATTGCCGCTGGCATGAACGTAGACCGGGGCGGCCATACGACATTTGCCGCCGAGCAGATCGTGCACGGGCATGTTCGCTTGTTTCCCCTTGAGATCCCAGAGTGCCATGTCGACGCCCGAGAGCGCATTGTTAAGGACAGGGCCGTTGCGCCAGTAGGAACTCATGTTGGCTGCCTGGTAGATGTCGGTGATCTGATGAATGTCGCGACCGTGCAGGAACGGATCCAGGTACTGGGTTACGGCCTCGACCACGGCCAGCGGTCGTTGCGTGAAGGTTGCGCAGCCCAGTCCGTAAAGTCCGGGTTCACTGGTTTCTACCTTGACGATGACCAGGCGGATTCCGGCCGGGGCGGTCTGGATACAGCGTATTTTTTCGATCGTTACGGGCATGGGTTTCTTTTCCTTGGGCCACCTACTACGATGCAGGAATGCCTCACACGCCGGGTGGAAAGCCGGGGCTTCTGCAGAAGAATAAAATCACTGCCTAGGAGTTTGACGTGCAGAACGATTCGAATCAATCCGACATGCCTGTTTCGACAGCCTCCCTGGATTCATTGCAGGAACGGCCCTCGAAGATTCGGTGGCTGATCTTTGCCCTCACCTGCTGTATTTCTTTCGTGCTCTACTTGCACCGCTACAGCTGGGGAATGGTCAAGAAAGATATCAGTGATGAATTTGGCTGGGACGCGACCCAGCTGGGAACCCTGGACAGCATTTTCAGTGCGACCTATGCCCTGGGCCAGATTCCATCCGGGATTCTCTGTGACTGGTTTGGACCCCATGTCCTGCTGGGATCGATCATGACGCTCTGGTCGCTCTCGATGGGGGCGATCGTATTGGCTACAGGATACGGTGGTATCCTGGCGGCGCGCGGCATGTTTGGTTTGACCCAGGCCGGTTGCTACCCCACGCTCAGCAAGGTTTCCAAGCTCTGGTTTCCCGATGACATTCGGACCACTTTGCAGGCCTGGATTGCGACTTTCTTTGGACGCGGAGGTGGAGCTGTCTGTTTTATCCTGCTGGGCTGGATGCTTGGATCCCTGGGAATGCCCTGGCGGACGGCGATCCTGATCCTGACGGCCATCGGTGTCCTGTTTGCGGTCCTGTTCCTGTTCCTGTTCCGCAATTCCCCCCAGGAACATCCCTGGTCTAACGATGCGGAAATGGACCTGATCAGGGAGGGGACCCCGGATGGTGACCAGGCCACCGGGTCCCGGTTGCGATGGTCCCAGGTTTTCAAGAGTGGAAACATGCGGTGGTTCTTTATCCAGCAATTCACCAGTGCTTATGCCGACAATGTTTATGTCTACTGGATCCCCTTTTTCCTGTTGACGACCAAGAACGTGGAAATCGGAGGTGCCGGTTGGATGGCGGCGCTTCCACTCATTGGTGGAGCGGTCGGTGGCATGCTCGGTGGCACACTTCAGAACTGGCTGATTCAAAAGACGGGCAATCGACGCTGGTCCCGCAGCAGTATTGGCTTGATTGGGAAGATGCTGGCAACGGTCTTTATCTTCGTCAGCCTGAATTTTGATTCAGCATTGGCAATCGTGTTGGTCTTTGCCCTGGTCAAGTTCTTTGGCGACTGGAGCCAGCCTGCCGTCTGGGGTTCGGTCACCGACATTGCTGGTCGTAATACCGCCTCGGTCTTCGGTTGTATCAATACGATGGGATCGATCGCTGGCTTCGTGGCTGGTCCCACGATGGGCCTGGTGATCGAAAGCTTTGCAGAACTGAACGCGATCGAGAACGCGAGGGTCCGACCC
>JAZADA010000493.1:0-10010 GCA_036124135.1 Planctomycetota bacterium
GCATTGAAGTGCCCACGATCACAGGAATAACCGGTGTGTCGTGACTTAACCCCGTGTTCAAACCCTGCTCGCGAGCCGTTTTCAAGAACAACCGGGATCGATCCTGGATCGCCGCAACTCGCTCCGGCTCTTCTTCCAGTAGCCTGAGTGCTGCTAGTGCCGCCGCCGCGTTCGATGGAGGCATACCGACGCTATAGACGAACCCGGGCGAGGTATACTTCAGGAAATCAACCACTTCATCGCAACCGGCAATATACCCTCCGCAACTGCCAAAGGACTTGCTCAGCGTTCCCATCCACAAGTCCACCTCGCGAGCGTCGACGCCAAAATGTTCGCTGATCCCGCGACCATGCGTACCCATCGTGCCGATGGAATGGGCCTCGTCGACCATTAGGAACGCCTTGTGACGTTTCTTGACCTCGATAAACTGTGGCAAGTTCGGGTAATCCCCGTCCATGCTGTAAACGCCTTCAATGACCACCAACACGCGTCGATATTGCGTGCGGACTTCTTCCAGGATGCTATCTAGCTCTTCCCAGTCATTGTGTCCAAACGGTCGACGGCGTGCTCCCGAGAGCAGAGCACCCTGGATAATACTGTTATGCGACAGGGCATCGTGCAGAATCAAATCGCCCGCACCAAACAGGTGACCGATCGTCGATTCGTTGGTCGCATGCCCACCGACATAAAGAATGGCCGCCGAAACACCAATAAAGTCGGCAATCGCCTGTTCCAGCTGGCCATGGACCGGTTTTTCTCCTGAAACCAGGCGGCTGGCGGAAACACTGGTGCCATACTGTTCAATGGCATCCTGCGCGGCCTTGGAGACAGACGGTTCACCCGACATCCCCAGGTAATTATAGCTAGAGAAACTGACCATCTGGCGACCCTTGATCAGTGTCGTATCCCGTGTCACGTTATCACTGGGCGTGAAAAACGGATTGGGAATCCCGGTCTGATCCAGCAGGGCCTTGTTCTCCAGCAGCTTTGCATATTCAGGAAACGCTGCGAAGCTGTAATCCTGTTCTGAAATCTCCGTGAGAACCGTCTGCACACGCTTGGCCGGTGTGGGCGATTCCGTGGTCGGTTGTTCCGTGGCCAGCGTCGGATCCATGTATTGCTGGATCGCAAGCGCCACTTCGCCACAGGTTTCTACTTCCTGCAACACTTCATCCGGGAATCGTCCATTAAATATTTCTTCCAGCACGTTGGCGATCTGCATACGTTCAAGGGAATCGAGGCCCAGGTCTACGGCGATATTCGTATCTGCCGAAATCGACTTGGCTCGTTCCTTGGCAATTTCCTGGACCTGCTGCATAACGACCGACAGAACTCCGGGATCAACCGCTGTCGAAGCACTGACCTTCTTCGGCTCCTGCACGGCCTTCTTCGGCTCCTGCTGGAGCTTCTTTACCGGAACCAGGTCGTCCGCCCCCTCGTCTTCCCAGGCAAACCACTGGGCCACCACCGAGAGGGAATTTTCCAGGAAGCAGTTGCGACATGCATGCCGCTGAATTTTTCCGCTTGATGTTTTGGGAATGGAGCCAAATCGCACCAGCACGATACCTTCCGGTGGCACATCGTGCTCCAGGGTGACGCTCTGGCGAATGGACTCGATGACATCCGACCAATCCTTACTGCGGGTTCGTTCTACCTCACCAACAATGATTAATCGTTCTCGACCTTCCATGTCCACCGCGAATGCGCCCACGGCACCAGGCTGCAATCGTTGATTAGATTGTTCCACGGTCAGTTCGACATCCTGCGGATAGCGATTCACACCGCGAATGATGATCAAATCTTTTAGTCGCCCGGTAACAAACAGTTGATCTTCCTTGATAAAGCCAAGGTCACCGGTTCGCAGGTAAGGACCACCTTCGCCATCGCTGAGCTTGGCTCGAAACGTCTGTTCGGTGACCTCTGAGTCATTCCAATAGCCCTGGCCAACACTGGGACTCGACACCCAGATCTCGCCTACACGACCAGCTGGCAATTGCTTGTTCGTCTGGGCATCGACAATCACCACTTCCTCTTCTGGGAGGATACGTCCACATCCAACCAGCACGTGTGCATTGCGATCGTCAGGAGCCACCGGCACGACCCGATGATCATGCAGTGAGTCCCCGTCCACGGTCTGCAAAACGGGCAGCTTCTGGCGTTCGCTGCCGGTGATAATCAGGGTTGTTTCAGCCATCCCGTAGCAGGGATAAAAAGCCTCGGGACGGAATCCTACGGGTCCAAAACGTTCCGAGAACTCCCGCAACGTCGACTCTCGAATTGGTTCCGCTCCATTGTAAGCGAGATCCCAACTACTCAGATCCAATCCCTGCAATTCCTCGTCGGTTACCTTGCGTGTGCAAAGATCATAGGCAAAGTTCGGCCCACCACTGATCGTAACGCCATAACGTGTTACTGCTCGCAACCAGCGAACGGGCTTCTGCAGGAAAGCCATGGGCGAAAGTAGCACATCCGGACAACCCGTAAACATCGGGTTGAGAATACCGCCAACTAATCCCATGTCGTGGTAGGCCGGCAGCCAACTAAGGCCAATCGTGGTACGCGTGGTTTCAAAACCATGCGAGATCATGGCCAGGTTATGCATGATATTGGAGTGCGAAAGCATCACACCCTTGGGACGCCCGGTAGATCCTGACGTGTACTGCAGCACGGCCAGGTCCGAATCCGAGAATTCGGGCCGTTGCCAGTTGCCAGCCTTGTCATTTCCGATCTCGTCGGTTGCGATCCAGCACAGCGATTTCAAATACGGTGTATCTTCCAGCAGTCCGTTAGTTCGTTCGATCACATCCTGTGTCGACAGCGCCAGTTTCGCCTGTGCGTTGTCAGCAATGGCCTGGATTCGTGCCGTATTACGATTGCGACGCATCGGATAAACCGGCACCGCCGTCACCCCGGCATACTGGCAGGCAAAGAAGGTCTCAACAAATTCAAGACCTGGTGGAAAAAGCAGCAAGGCGCGTTCGCCATGCATACCACTTTCCAGTAGCTCGGCAGCAATGGATCGTGCACGACGATCCAATTCTCGGTAAGTGTAGCGAACCTCCTCCGTCTCCCCGTCGCGCAGATAATAGTACGCGATTGAATCTGGTGTGTTCTCCATCCAATACTGGAGGCAGTCAACAAGATTGGTGGTAGGGGGGCGGTAGGGGGCAAGCAAACGGTCGACGTCTAACGTCATTGGTACTTTTGTCTCTCCATTGCGACCGTGGTAAGTAGGTGATCCTGGTCTCGAATTGGCATTCAAAAACCGAAGTCACCCGAACCATTTACGATATTTAAGATTAACATGCCAAGACGATCTCAGCAAACGGATCCGTAGCAATCTCTAGCTAACCAGCACGTGATAATCGTTACATCCTGAACATCCCCCCGAGGCCGTTACAACAACCTCGTGGAAAGCAGGCGCCTGCTCAAAGAAAGCGGTTCCTGAAGGATCTCAACTTGCCAACATGCAGTCATCCATGTGCAAACATCATCGGCATCCACGGCCTGATGCTACGGTACCGTTCAATCACCGTTACACGCGACATAGTCGTCACAGACCGGACCAGAAACTGGCAGCCCTCATCACTCAACTCGCGGTTGAATTGCAATCCGCAGCGAACTGGATTCCGCAGCAGCCTCGAATGCCAATTCTGCCTGGCATAACTCATAGCTGCCTGTCACCAGATCCGCGAAAGGATAGGTCCCGTGGTAGCGATGCAAAAATTCCACCGCCGCGACAAGATCTTGCGGAATGTAATTGTGGACTCCACGAATATTCAACATGCGCCTCACCACGCTTTCCAGGTTCAAGGAAAGGGGAGGCCCCGGGAAAACACTTCCCAACAAAACCTGGGTACCGCCGATCCGTAATGACTCCAGGCCACAGCTGATCGCGTCGGCAACACCACAAACATCCAGTGACACATCCATACCTCGCCCCGAGGTCACTGCTTCCACCACCTCGGCCAAAGCACCCGACTGATCATCCATCAGAACCGTATGGTCTGCACCAAACTGACTGGCCCGATCCAATCGCTCCTGCTGAATATCAGCTACAACCACCGACGCTGCACCTGCAGCGGATGCCATGGCACTCGCCGTCAGCCCCAACATTCCTGCGCCAAGCACCAGGACATGAGCACCCTGGATCGAACCTGCCGTACGCAGTGCTGCTGCGATCGTGGCTGTCGCACAATTGGCTGGGGTGGCAACCACGTTCGGAATCTCATCGGGAATGGCCAGCACTCGTGTACCTGCTTTCAAGTGACAGTAATCAGCCAGGCCACCATTTAACTCATGGTCCTCCTGGATTTTACGGTGGCCGTACTTGAAAAGATGCTGACATTTCTGGGGCAGGTCCTGCCGGCAAAAATAGCAGTCGCCACAATTACCAACCACGGACCAGGTAACGCGCTGCCCCTCTTCGATGACCTGCCCGGTAATCCCTTGCACCGGATCACCCGGACCCAGGGCAACGACCTCACCAAGAATCTCGTGCCCGAGGATCGTCGGAACGGGAGTATCACGGTGCCCGCAAAACGTATGCATATCACTGCCACAGATCGTGCAACAAAGGACCCGAACCAGGATTTCCTGCGGTGCCAGCTGCGGCAAGGCAAACTGCCGAGGCTGCAACGGCAGCCCCACCCCCTGGAATACCATCGCAGAAGCTGTCTTGGAGTTCTCCGGCTGCGACATAAAGCCCCCCCCTGTCCAACCTGTTACGCGTGCCTCTCTCGACCACCCGCACGACTACCAGGGCAACGAAAATGTTTTCGTGTAACTCATCCACTTCATCGCTTCAATAACACCCTCTTTGACACCAAGCCCCGAATCCTTGATACCCCCAAACGGAGAGCACTCGATCCGGTAGCCAGGTACCTCGTTGACATTGACGGTTCCCGTGTGCAACTCCCGGACAGCACGCGTTGCCGCGTCCATGTCACGCGTCACGATACCCGCCGAGAGCCCATAGGCCGTACTATTGGCTAATTGAATCGCGTCCGCCAGGTCGGTCACTGCCATCACCGGTGCCAGCGGACCAAAAGACTCATGCACGACCATCCGCGCATCGCGTGGCACGTTGCTGATCACCGTGGGAGTCAACTGGGCCCCTTGTCGCTCCCCGCCACACAGCACCTTGGCCCCGGCCGATACGGCTTCCTGCACCACGGATTCCAGGTACTCAGCAGCAGCTTCATCGATCACGGTTCCAATGAACGTCTCTTCCAGCGAGGGATCCCCACAGGTAAAGCGCTTCGCCTGCTCCACGAACGCCGCGGTAAAAGGTTCCAGGATATCCTGCTGTACCAATAATCGCTTAACGGCGGTACATCGCTGTCCGGAATTTCGAAAACACCCCTGGACTGCCAGGTTAACTGCCAACTCCAGGTCCGCATCCTTGAGGATAATCAAGGGAGAATTACCACCGAGTTCAAGGCACAATTTTTTATACCCGGCCGTTTCTGCAATTTCCTTGCCCACGGATACACTGCCGGTAAAGGAGACCAGTTCCACGCGAGGGTCCTTGATCAGTGGCCGCACGACACCATCAATCGGCCCCATCAGGACACTTAGCATCGATCCGGGCAACCCTGCCTCGTAAAGCAGTTCGGCAAAACGAACAGCCGTCAGGGGCGTCTTCTCGGACGGTTTCAGGATCACAGGTGCCCCGGCTGCCACGGCAGGCCCCAGCTTGTGGACGACCTGGTTCAGCGGATGATTAAAAGGTGTGATGGCAGCTACCAATCGCAATGGTTCACGCAGGGTAAATATCTTTCGCTGCTTGCCATGCGGTGTGAGGTCACAGGAAAAGATCTGCCCGTCATCACGCAAGGCTTCCATCGCTGAAAACTGCAAGACATCCTGGGCACGCCCTACCTCGTAACGGGTCTCCCGAAGGCACAAGCCAGCTTCCCAGCGAATGAGCTGGGCAAATTCTTCGGCCCGGGCGGCCAACAGCTGCCGAGCCCTCTCAAGTACCTGGTAACGAGCATGGCGTGTCCAGCCCTCGCCACCTGGGGCAGCCGCCACGATCGCCTGCTCCAGCTGTTCCGCCGTAACATTTGCCATACTGCCGACTCGCTGGCCAGAATACGGATCGTGGACTTCCACGGCGTCCGTGGATTCCCAGGGAACTCCAGCTACGTAACTGGGTACATCTCCCGCCAGGTCGGGTAACTGGGAAACATTCATTCGTCACTCCCGTTGCAGGTAAAGTCGAAGATATCAAAGTTTCGCGGATCCCCCTCTGCCAATTGTCGATAACGTTTGCTGAGAGGGCGCGACAGGACCATTGGGACCATTTCCTCGTACCGCCCGCCATGTGATCGCAAGCCTGTCTGTAGATTACTCAAGTCATGGTATTCAGGCGTCCGTCCCAGCACCCAGTTGCGTCCCGCCAGGACGGTCAGGTCTCCAATCCGATCTTCAGGTAATTCCAGCTTCCGGGCTGCTCGCTGCCGATCGTAAACCTCGCTTACACCCGGCAATGTCCAGAGCCATTGAGAGATCTCCGGTAAGCGACCTGGATCATCCAGGTGAATCATGACCAGCGATCCCAGGGCACCATGATGAACCACGTAGGGATCGGTAATCGGACAAATCACCTTTATGCCATCGCCGAACTCGTCCTTGAGCATCGTCTCCAGGTAAATAACCTGCGGACTGCCATCCTCAGCATTCTTGGCATTCATGCCATGATCTGCAGTGATCCCCAGCACACAACCCAGATCTCGAAGCCGACCGATTTCCCGATCCATACCAGCATAAAAATCCAGTGAGGGTTGCTCGTGCGGCGCATACTTGTGCTGCATGTAATCGGTAAGCGACAAGTAGAGAAAATCTGCTAGTGATTGTTCGACCAGTGCCACACCGGCCTGCAACACGAACAAGCTTGCGTCAGCGCTATAGATTTCCGGCACGGGTTGTCCCACGAGTGCCGGCACGTTTCCAATACCATGAGTTTCCAGGGTCGCCTGGTCAGCCTTTTCCGCAGAAAAAGCCATGCCCACCAGCCCACTGGATAAAATATCCCGAAGTTTTTCCTTGGCCGTCACCATGGCCACCTTGCGCCCATGTTGCGAAGCAGCTGCCAGCAGAGTTTCGCAACGCAAGAAACGGGAGGAATTCATCATGACTTCCTCTCCTGAATCCGGCTCCAGGAAAAAGTTCCCCGAGATACCGGTGACCGCCGGCGTCACTCCCGTGACGATCGACGAATTATTGACGTTCGTAAAGGAGGGCAGGGCACCGCGTACCATGCCACGATAGCCCTCGCGAATGATCGCTTCCAGTTGCGGCATGCAACCAGCCAGCAGAGACTCGCTCAAATACTCGTCCGCACACCCATCAATACAGATGACCGCCACGGGTTGAGCTGGTGGGCAGTAAGTACGTCCATGAACAACAAACGATTCCGTTGAAAAACTCTCCTGATGACTCGACACTCGACTCGATATCCTTCCTGGGACCACCCTGCCGGGCTGATCACCTAAGGGCAGTATTAGTACAACTCGGCAAGCGGCCGTCCGCGTTCCAGGATCAATCGAGGGCGCTGAAGAATATCTTCCACCAGCCCCCGCGGATTAATACCTAATCCGGCGTACATCGTGGCAGCCACGTCGGCCGGTGTCACGGGACGCGTTAAAGGAGCTGCTGCATGGTTATCGGTAGCCCCGATCACCTGACCACCACGCACTCCGCCACCGGCAAAAAAGATTGAACCGGCAGCTCCCCAATGATCACGCCCTCCGTTTGAATTGATCTTGGGGGTTCGACCGAATTCTGTCAGAAAAACCACCAATGTACGATCCAACAGACCACGTGTTTCAAGATCGGAAATCAGGGCAGCAAAGGCACGATCCATACCAGCCAGGTGATAGCCGCGCTTGCACATCTGCTGAATCGGTGGATGGTTCTGGGAAGGAGCATTATGGTTATCCCAGATGTTCCCGTAGTCCGAGTCGTACCCATAGTCAACCATCACGAACCGGGCGCCAGCTTCCACCAGGCGACGTGCCATCAGGCAACGTCCGCCAATTTTGGTGCGGCCATAAGCATCCCGGACCTTCGTCGTTTCTCGACTGACCTCAAATGCCGAACGGATACGAGGAGTATTAAGCAACTGGAGCGCGTCCTGGTACCTTGTCTCCAGTGAGTCCAACTCGTTCTGCCCTTCCAGGCGTCGCAGCGCCTGATCAAATTGCTTTCGCAAACCGGCCCTGCGATTCAAGCGAGCCAGTGGAACTTCCTGCGTCAAGGACAATGACCGGGGCGTCAGATCCTCCCCAATGTCCGCTGGTGGATCATCTAACTTTTCACCCACGGTGAAATCCGGCTCCGACGGCAACCCTCCCAGGCAATACGGCACATGTTGCTGTCCGAGCCAACCGCCGACAAATAGATTGTGCGGTGGAGGCCCCGGTCGCGTAATACCTGGAACTGCGATATAGCCTGGTAATCCCTGTCGCGGCCCCTGCAGGTGCGAAACCATCGAACCGATGTTCGGCTCACTAAACAACTCGTTGCGACCGACCTTCCGCCCGGACAACGTGTATGCCTGACTCTGTAAGTGATCATTGTTGTCGTGTGAGTAACTGCGAACCAGGGCAAACTTATCGGTCATACGAGCCAATTCAGGAATCGTTTCACTAAAACGAACTCCCGGTAATGTCGTAGGGATATCATGTAATACCCCACGCACCTCGACGGGTGCGGTCGGCTTGGGATCGAAGGAATCGATATGTGTGACACCACCTGCCATCCAGAGCAGGATTACGGAATCCGCACGACTGTCACCCGATTTCTCTGGTTTGCGAGGACGAGCAGCATTCAAGAGTTGGCTAGCCGGAACTGCCGTGGCCGCGATACTAAGCGAACCAACCCGCAGTAAGTCACGGCGTGTCATCAAGCCCGCCAAGGGTGCTGATTCCTGGATGAGCGGTCGATGACTCATTTCTTTATCCTGTCACAAGGCAATAAGATCCCGCCAATTATCCCTGATTTCCACTGATATCAGCAAGTGATTCTTGTGCGATAAAATGGCGGAAGTGTATGGGAATCGAACCCACCAACCGCACGGTTTACGTACGGCTCAGCGGTTTTGAAGACCGTGGCCACCACCAGGTGTACAAACACTTCCTCTAGCGACATCCTGACCCTTGCGAAAACAGACGGCACAGGCCCAACGTCAGAAGACGAGAATAGTTGAAATAACAGCTTTCGACTAGGTGTGAAAGCATCCGATATCAGTCGCTACCCGCAAGACCACCCAACGAACACGAACCCCTCTTCAGGGTGGATCAAGTCGCTCCTTTGGCCCGTTTCGGCGTCAAAGAGTCAAGCTGTAGCGATTTGGTTAACTTTGCGGGCTCTGCCGCGTTGTCCGGGGCTGCGTCGCCAACAATCCTCGCTGGATGCCGCTGCACTCCGAACCTGCCAGGAAACCTGGCGACCCAGCCTCGCGATACCTACACGAGCAGCGTCAGCAAGTACAACCAGGCGCAGTTCCGTCTACTACGAGCCATTGGCCAATTCCCGCAACCGACCGAGGAAGCAACGGCTACCGAGGAATAGTTGCAGATCATTACACCCAGTCGCAACCGGTCGCCTGCTTGACACGATCCTCGTAATTACCCAACAGGCCGCCAATCACATCCCATTCTGCGGCGCGACGGATTTCGATATCGCCATGCTCGTTGACTCGCACGATCGTATCGTCCTTGACTCCGGTCGTTTCCAGGTCATTGGCCTGCATATCGTCATCACTCAGCATTGCTGCCAAGACCTTACCTGTCATTTCTATAAATCTCATGAAACCTGTCGCACTCCTGACTCACGCTGGAACTTGCTTACCGACAACACCGCTTACCGTTGGCTGACTCACTGGATTATCCTAACAAAAAACGGTTTACACGCCTATCATTCCTCGTCCGGGCCTGTCGCCTGAAACAACTTACTCCAGTTTGCCACCTGCAGCACGCATCGCATCGCATAAATCAAGCATC
>JAZADA010000494.1:0-2605 GCA_036124135.1 Planctomycetota bacterium
CGCCGCCATCGGTCAAAAGCTGGGTGGGGCGATCGAGGAACTGGTGAATGCGATCTATACCGTGGATGGAGAACGGTTCCAGGTCAATACGATCACATGTCCCGGGCCCGGGGATGCCGTCCGCGTAGCGGCAGCGCTACGAAAAGTACACGGAGGCGCCCATTTTCGTGTGCTGCAGGACAATCACCAGGTGCTGGAATTTGTGAGCCAGGATCCGCGACTGGTGGAGCGAGGATACCGTGACCTGGGACTGACCGCTTCGACGGTGCGGTACCGCGTCAAGTTCCAGGTAGCCCCACTGAAGAAAATCCAGTACATGTCCTGGAACCCTCTGTTTAATGCCTTGATACGTAACCGCGAGGACCGGATCCGGGAGCTGTCAGGGGACGTGGAATTTGGTAAGGCGTTTTCGCTCCGCCTGGTTGGGCAGGGGGGGGTGGATTCCGTGGTTCAATTGGCGCCGAAAGCATCCCGACAGGTGGCAGTGCTGGGAGGCGATGGAATACGCTACGAGTTTGATGAGCCCGGTGATCGAAACGGAATTCCCGTGGTGGACGTGGAGATGGAGGTGACGTCCCAGGGGTTTGCCATCACCCCGGCCTCCGAGGAAGCCTCTGAAATGACAACGGCCACACGGACGTGGCCAAGCGAGTCAAAGGCTGTCGTGGAACTGGCGGAAGAGATTTACCTGGACGTTGAGGGATCCGATGCACGCGTACAGGCATTGCTGAACTGGTTTCGACCTGGTGCCAATATGCGATATGCGGGGACACCTGCCGGATCCCGTTACGGGGTCGAGCAGGTTCTCAAGCAGCGTTATGGACACTGCTGGGATTTTGCCGACCTGTTTATCACGCTGGCGAGGGCAGGCGGGGTGCCGTGTCGACAGGTTTATGGCTGGTTGCACGGTAGTAGTGGTCACGTGTGGGTTGAGGTACTGACCGACGCCGGTTGGAGAGCCGTGGACCCGACCGCTGGCATGGGATGTGACAGTCGCTACATCCCGCTGTTTCATTCAGACGATGGAATGATTGACCTCGTCTATACGTCCTATCCACGGATCACGATCCTGTCAGGTCCGTGAGAAACAGCGTAGCACTTCTCGACGGCCGGGTGAGATGGTCTACTAGGTTGTAACGAGAAGAAATCGTGGTGGAGAATCAGCATGGGAAGACTGGATGGCAAAGTTGCGGTAATTACCGGAGCTGGTGGCGGTATCGGGCGTCAGCATGCCTTGCTGTTTGCCGCAGAAGGTGCCCGGGTCCTGGTGAACGATCCTGGTGCCAATCGAGATGGCTCCGGGCAGGGTGATGCAGCGGATAGCGTGGTCCAGGAAATCGTGGCGGCGGGCGGAGAAGCCGTCGCTAACAAGCTGGCCGTGGGAACCGCGGAAGCCGCCGCCGAGATCATGCAGGCCGCCATGGACACCTTCGGGAAGCTGGATGTCCTGGTCAATAATGCCGGGATTCTCCGGGATCGCACCATCCTGAAAATGACGACCGACGAATGGGATGACGTGATCCGCGTGCACCTGACCGGGACCTTCACGTGCCTGCAGGCCGCTGCACGGATCATGAAAGAACAGGGAACCGGGGGCAGGATTATCAATACGTCATCCAGTTCCGGGTTGCTGGGGAATTTTGGACAGGCCAACTATGGCGCGGCCAAGGCAGGAATCTACGGACTGACACGCGTGGCTGCCCTGGAATTTGCCAGGTATGACATTACGGTCAATGCCATCGCTCCGATGGCCATGACACGGATGCTGGAATCACTGCCGGGAATCGATGCGGAGACTGCCAGCGAGGCTTTGGCGCCCGAACGGATTTCACCCATGGTCGCCTTCCTGGCCACCGATGCCGCTGCAAAAATCAATGGGCTGACCTTCGGCGTGGAAGGGAACGAGATCTTCGCCTACCGGATGCTGGCCAGCCACGGGGTCACACGCTATGAAACAACCTGCTGGACCATCGAGGACATTGAGTCGTCCTTGCAGGAAATTATTCACTGGTAAGGGAGCATGGTTGCCATGCAGGGCACGGGGTCACTCGAGGGAAAACGTTTGCTTATCACCGGCGCGAGTCGCGGGATCGGCAAGGCGATCGCATTGCGAGCGGCCCAGGACGGTGCTCGCATCGCCATCATTGCCAAAACCGTCGAGCCGCACCCGGCACTTCCCGGGACGATTCATAGTGCGGTGGAGGAGATCGAGGCTGCCGGAGGGCAAGGACTTGCCTGCGTGGGGGACATTCGTTTTGAAGACCAGGTCGAGGCAGCAGTGGCCAGGACCGTCGAGCATTTTGGGGGTATCGATATCCTGGTCAATAACGCCAGCGCGATCTTCCTGGCCGGCACCACCGAGACACCGATGAAACGGTTTGACCTGATGCACGCGGTCAACGTGCGTGGATCCTTCCTGGTGGCGCAGAAGGCGATTCCTTATCTCGAAAAGGGAGAGAATGCCCATATCCTCAATATCGCGCCACCCCTCAACCTGGAGCCATCCTGGTTTGGGCCTCACCTGGCCTACACGATGTCCAAGTACGGCATGAGCATGTGCGTGCTCGGCATGGCAGAAGAATTGCGGTCACGCGGGATCGCCGTC
>JAZADA010000495.1:0-10818 GCA_036124135.1 Planctomycetota bacterium
GCGGTGCAGCAGGAGCCCCACCGAAGGCATTGGGACCCGCAGCGGGCTGGGCTGCAGGAGCACCGCCGAAGGGATTGGCACCAGCAGCGGGCTTGGCTGCAGGAGCACCACCGAAGGGATTGGCACCAGCAGCTGGCTTCGCTGCCGGTTGACCTGGAGTGGTCGTGGTCACCTCGGCATCAGCAGGTTCGGTACGGCGTCGCGTGGTGGTTAGGGATGATGGATTGGTCTGTTTTTTCCTGGTAGGTGCTGCCACGCCACCCCCGAGTGCTCCGGCTTCGTCTCCGGAAAAGGGATTGTTGGCATCTACCTTGGCATCGTCCGGCAGTTTGGGTCCATTTCCTGGGGCCGGTCGATCAACACTTCGAAGCACGTCTTTTTCAGCGGCCTTGAGCGCTTCATAACGTACGCGGCGACGTTCTTCCTCGTATTTTCTCAGTGCCAGCCGGGCCTCTTTCCGATGGGTTTCGAGCGTCAACCGCACCTTGCCCTGGACGCGTTGTAACGAACGATTAACAGGATAGACCTGTTGTATGTCCTTGGCTTCCAGGGTGGCTCCGGCGTCAAAGTCCTTGGTGGCCAGTTCCGCGCGTCCCAGTCGTGTGAGGACGACGCCGCGGAAATAGTAGGCGCGAGGATCCTGGGTCTTTTGCTCGATGACCTCGCTCAGCAACTTATGAGAGACTTCAAATTGTCCATCAAAGTAAGCGTGGACCCCGCGGCCATACAAGTCCGCCAGCAAGCGGTCCTGTTGTGCCTGCAGGGTACCGGTCGTCAAAATGATTGACAGGGCGAGGCCAGCGTGGACTACAAGATTCCGTGTCATAGCGAACTTCCTTTATTACGTAACGTTTGTCTCGGATAAGTTGTGGTTGGATGGGTCTCAAGGATCACTTGTCGATTCGACCACTCGCAGGGGGTCATTCAGGAACCGATTAGAAACGATAAGTGATTTGATTTACTGATTTTATGGTAATCCATTCGGTAGCGTGAAGCAAGCAAGATCAGGTGGCTTCCCGGTCCTGGGAGTGCAACAATGGGTGGTGGGCAGGTATCCTGCAATGGGTCCACTAAAGCCTTTGTCGGCTGACCGTTGGGACTTCTTCATCCCATCGTTACAATGGATCCCAGTTAAAGCTCCCTGAATTGTCGTAAGGTATTACGCTGACGGTGCTAGCGTCACCTGCAGACAGCCCTTGGCCTATCCTTTTGATCGGGTGGAAATCAGACCATGATCGATGTTCAATCCCTGCCCCGTTATGACCGTCATCAGACGTATGAATGGAATTATGATCATGCGCCGGAGCCGGTTTCACCGGAGACGGTAGAAGTTCCGGGGGACTGGAAATTCTGCGGTTTGCCAGTTGCTTCCCCCCTGGGGATGCCAGCTGGCCCGCTGCTTAATGGGCGGTGGTGCCTTTATTACGCCAGCCTTGGCTTTGACGTGGTGACCTACAAGACGGTTCGCAGTCGTGAACATCCCTGTTATGGATTGCCGAATCTACAACCGGTTGATTGTGGCTTGTTGTTTGGTGGTGAAGCGGATTTGCCGGCGACGGAAACGATGTCCGGCAGCTGGGCAGTTTCTTATGGCATGCCCTCGCGAAAACCGGACGACTGGCGGGCAGATATTGAATGGACGCGCCGCCACTTGCCAGAGGGAAAGATTCTCTCGGTTTCCGTGGTTGGCACGGTCCAGGAGGGTTGGTCGCTCGATGACCTCGCTGCAGACTATGCCCAGTGTGCCCGGTGGGCAAAAGAAAGTGGTGCAGACTGCGTGGAGACCAATTTTTCCTGTCCGAACGTTTCTACCTGTGATGGCCAGCTTTTTCAGCAACCGGCCGATTCGCGATTGGTAACCGATGCGGTGCGTGAGGCCATTGGGGATTTGCCCTACATTGCCAAGATTGGACGTATCCAGGAGCGTGACGATGCCGAGGCATTGCTGGCAGCTTTGCATGGATCGGTGGATGCACTTGCGATGACCAATAGTATCGCATCGACCGTGGTCACGTCGGACGGTAGCCAATTGTTTGATGGAGAACGCCGTGGTATCTGCGGTGCGGCCACGCGACAGGCATCCGTGGAACAGACTGCCATGCTGGCAGAAATCGTTCAGCAACGACAGTATCAACTCGAATTGATCGGCGTCGGCGGAACCACTTGCTGGGAAGATGTACAATCTTACCTGCAGGCAGGAGCAATGGCAGTTCACATTGCCACGGCTGCCATGGTGAATCCCGGAGTTGCCCTGGAAATTCGACAGCAGATGAATTCCCGGGACTAAATATTGCCCAGGGTGTTTGCGTAGAGCACGCATGAGAAGTCGGGATTCGGCCAGTGTAGGACCTTGAAGACATTGGTTGCGACTGTGAAGCTGACGAACCCTGCGTCACGGAGTGAAGCATCCTCCGCTGCTGTGCTGCCGCTAGTCTCCAGGGTCCTACACCGAAGCCGATGAATACCCGTTGATGATGGTGGCCTGTCTCCCCCACAGATCCAGGGTAACCGTCATCACTTGCGAAGCAAGGAAACTCCCTATCCTTCCTCCGTACCCTATTTATCGTAAAACTAGTTTCTTCATCTGATCCGGAATCTTACGCATATCGAAAACTCTTACCCGTGTTCCGCAGATTCATGCAACCTGTAAGGGTTGTGTCGATTAATCAGTCCTCATGAGTGGATCGGCAGCTTTCATCGGTCTGTCCTCTGCGACCGGGAGCTTGCGGGAGGGGTCCCTGGGAGGCTTGCCGGGGCCGATTCGGGTCCTGGTAGCCCTGATTTGTTGTCTTGTGAGGGATGGATTATTCTTTAAGCATTCGATGATCGGGAAGGGAATAGTCATGGTTATGCATCCTTGCTGGCGACTTGCCGTACTGCTTGTGGTTTGCTGTGTGCCGGTGACTTTTGCTGACGAGCCACTCTCGGCGCGTATTGATCAGTTGATTGAAAGCAGGGTCAATGGCAAGGTGGCGGGTCCGGCTAGTGATGCCGAGTTTCTGCGTCGCATTTATCTTGACCTGAATGGAATTGTCCCTGCAGTTGCCCAGGTGAAGGCTTTCCTGGCTGACCAGGATCCTCAAAAGCGATCCCGGTTAATTGACCAATTACTGAAGGATAAAGCCTATGCACGACGTTTCCGAGAAGCCTTTACGGTGATGTTGTTGGAGCGTCGCACGGGTACCACGATCCCGGTAGCGCAGTGGAACGCATTCTTGGAATCCTCGTTTGCAGCGAACAAGCCATGGGACCAGTTGGTGCGTGAAATTATCGAGGCCGATGCCGGCAATGTGCAGACGGCCGGCAGTTTAAAATTTTTCACGGCCACGGGACGTGCGGCCCATGACCAGATGACGCAGGACGTGGCGCGCCTTTTCCTGGGGATGAATATTCACTGCGCCAAGTGTCATGATCATCCCACCGTGGACGAATTCAAGCAGGCGGATTACTTCGGTCTGCTGGCCTTCCTGAACCAGAGCAAGGTGGCGAAGCACACCGGTAAGAACCAGGCATTCCTGGTGGAAGGAGTTGCTCCTGGAAAACTCGAATTCCAAAGTGTTTTTGCACCCGACGAGAAAAACCAGGTGGGGCCCCGTTTACCCGGTGGCCAGGAAGTGGATGTTCCTGTTTTCAAGAAGGGGGAGGAGTTTGCGCAGCCTGCCGCGGACGGGCTCCCTGGAGTTCCCAAGTTCCGACCACGACAGATGCTGGCGGCCCAGTTGGCCTCGGCGACGAATCGGCGTTTTGTCGAGAACAGTGTGAATCGTTTCTGGTACCTGATGATGGGTCGTGGATTAGTTCATCCCCTGGAAATGATGCATGCCGATAATCCGGCTTCGCATCCCGAGTTATTAAAGGTGTTGGCGGATGAATTCACGGCGCACCAGTTTGACGTGAAATGGTTACTGGGCGTATTGGCTCGTACGCGAGCTTACCAGCGCGCAAGCCTGTTACCGGTGGAACTGACCATGCAGGATGCCAAACCTGGGGCCTACCAGGTTGCCCATGCCAAGGGATTGTCCCCCGAGCAGACGGCCTGGAGCATGATGCGTGTGACCGGCGTACTTGAGCAGATTGCCGGTAAGAAACGACCGGAGGATTCCGGGTTTAATTTCAAGGATTACATCAACGGTCGGATCCCAGGGCCAGATAACCTGGAGGATACGATGCTTTTGTTCACCTCGGTATTTGGTAATCCACCGGGCCAGGCAGAGATTGATTTCCAACCCTCCATGGGCCAGGCCCTGTTCCTGATGAACGAGCAACTGGTACTGGACTGGCTGAAGCCGACTGCGGGAGGCCTGGTCAGCCGCCTGGAAAAAGTGACAGACAACAAGATCATTGCCCAGGAATTGTTCTTGACGGTCCTGGCACGGTTTCCCGACGAGCAGGAAACCGGTGACCTGTTGCAGCACCTGGAAAAACATGCGGCCCGACGCACGGATGCGATCAGTGAATATGCCTGGGCCCTGCTTACGTCAGCGGAATTCAAATTGAACCATTAACAGTACGCTCATGAATCCTTACCAATGCCACGATCCGCAGCACGAGTTTTCTCGCCGCCAGATTCTTGGTGCCATGGCGGGACTGGGAGCTGGCAGCTTGCTGCACCCGGCCGTCGCGGAAGAACTGAAGGCAAAGCAGAAGCAGGTCTTGCTGATCTGGCTGGACGGCGGCATGAGTCAACTGGAGAGCTGGGACCCGAAGCCTGGGACCGAATTCGGCGGACCCTTTCGATCGATCCCGACGACGCTGCCAGGAGTCCATATCAGTGAGTTGATGCCCAATACGGCCCGGCAAATGCAACACCTGGCCGTGGTTCGCAGCATGTCGACCAAGGATGAAAATCATTCCAGCGGTGTGCCGAGGATCCTGCGCGGGGATCCGAAAAACCGCGGGGTGACCTACCCGTACCTGGGTTCCGCGATGGCGCATCTGAAAGGGAAATCTGACAGCCCGTTACCCAACTATATCTGGGTCAAGCCGGGCTCGGGTGGTTTTATCTGGCAACATGCCGGTTTCCTGGGTTCCCAGTACGGGGCCCTGGCCCTGGGTGACGGAAAGCCTCCGGTCCATATCAATCGTCCTCCGGGGATCAATGATCAAGTCGATCAAACGCGCAACGCTATCCGCAAGCGATTGAACAGCAGGTTCCAGCAAGGTCGTCGCAAGGCCGAGGTAGAAGCCTACGACTACTCGTTCCAGATGGCAGAAAAACTGATTCAACGCAAGGACCTGTTCAAGGACTTCACACCCAGGGAGCTGGAACGCTACGGGTCACATCCACTGGGACGCCACATCCTGCAGTCCAAGCGGCTGATCGAGGAGGGCGTGCTTTTTGTCCAGTGTCATTCCTATCACTGGGATACCCATGCGGACAATTTCAACATGCACCTGGACATGGTCCCGCAGATTGACAAGCCGTTTGCGGCATTGATCGAGGACTGGCAGCAAAGCGGTCACCTCGACAATGTACTGGTCCTGCTGATGTCTGAGTTTGGCCGTACGCCCAAGATTAACCAACGCCTGGGACGAGACCACTGGCCCGAGGCCTGGTCACTGGCCATGGCCGGTTGCGGATTGAATCGTGGCCTGGTGCTGGGAAAGACAACGGCCAATGGTGCCTGGGTGGACGACCAGGAATATGATATCGGACATATTTTTCATACGGTGTTTCGGGCGATGGATATCGATACGGGATCCACCGAGTACCACATCAATGGTCAACCTTTGCCACTTGCTCATGATGACTACGGCCCCATCAAGGAGTTGTTGGTATGAAACAAGTCATGGAACGCAAGCTGGATGTCACCAAGGCCTGGACCGAGAAAAAGCTCCAGTGGGAACGGCAGGTGACGGCGATCCAGTTCAGTCCCTGCGGCAAGTTCCTGGTCGCAGCCGGGATCGATGGGCAGTTGCAGCGTTGGGAGCTTGCCTCGGATCATCGGGTGGCGCTCGAGGGACATCCATCCTGGGTCGGTGACCTGGCGTTCCATCCGGACAGGAAACGGTTGTACTCTGTCGATTGGCATGGTGGATTATTCTGCTGGAATTACTCCGACAAACAACCGGTTCGACAATGGAGTCACGCTGCTGCCCATGACAGTTGGGCCAGGAAGGTGGCCGTGAGTCCTGATGGTCAGCATGTGGCGACCGGCGGTAATGACCGCGTCGTGAAGCTCTGGTCTTCCTCGGGCCAAGCGACTCGGGAGCTGGTAGGGCATGAAGGATATATTTTCAGTCTGTTGTTTCATCCAGACAACAAGAGCCTGTTTAGCGGTGATCAGATGGGTAAGGTCCGGCAGTGGAATCTTGCTGACGGCAAGCTGATCCGCGAGTTGGACCTGACCGTCCTGCATACGCGCCTGGATAATTTCCTGGCCGAGGTGGGTGGTGTGCGGTCGTTGGCATATGACCCGGGTCGTGACCTGTTGGCCTGTGGTGGTATGACCAATGCCAAGAGTAATGCATTTTGCCCTGGTGACCCGCTGGTGGTTTTGATTGACGGAAAAACGGGGGCTGCCAAGCAACAACTCAAGCCCAGGATCAAGGCGGATGGCCCGATCAACGGCCTGCAGTTTCTTTCCGACGGATTGCTGGCTGGCATCGGTGAAGGGGCTTCTGGTGCTTCCCTTTCATTCTGGAACGTGGAACAACCAGCACCGGTTCATGACATCAAGATGAACAGTGGCTACGAGGTCGATTTACATCCGGATGGTTGGCAGCTGGCCGTGTCTCGTTTTGAAACGAACGGACGCGGTGGCAATGGCCGCCATTCGACGCCGGAGACTTATGTCAGCAACGATGGCGTGGTCGATATTTACCAGTTGTACGAGAAGCCGATGGAGAAACCGGCCGAGAAGCCGACGGGCTAATCGGTTTATTGTTTCTTCCCGGGAAGATCTTTCTCCGGCATTTCCGCGTAGGGACGAGGAAACTGGGCGTTGGTATTTTTCAGCCAGGCCTGCAGCCGCACCTGCAGTTTCCTGGCGCGCTCCGGTTCTTGCTGACTCAAATCCTGCTGCTCACCGATGTCGTTGCGCAGGTTGTAGAGAACCGGTGCATGTCCGCCGTAATACTGGATGTACTTGTAATCCCGGGAACGGATGACGGAGCCCATCTTGTTGTCACCGTGAAAAGCAAAATGGGGGTAGTGGAAGTAGATGGCATCCCGTTCAAGCGATTTGTGTCCGGCCAGGACGGGTGCCAGGCTGAGGCCATCATAGCGTTTGGGATCGTAGCGAATCCCGGCGGCAGCGAGGAAAGTCGGTGCAAAATCCATCGTGATTACCGGTTCATGACTTACGGAACCCGGCTTGATGACACCTGGCCGTCGTACGATCAGGGGAACGCGAATTCCGCCTTCGGAGAGGTAGCCCTTGGCGGCTTTGAGCGGTTTGGCCGAGCTATAACCAGCAAGGTTGCCATTATCGGAGGTAAAAACGACCAGCGTGTTATCGGCGATTTTTGCCGTCTCAAGTGAATCCAGCACTCGGCCCACGGCAATATCCATGCCTTCCACCATGGCCTGGTAATGCTGTTGAGGTGTCGGTTTCTTGTCGCCACTTTGCTTGCGAAGTAAGTGGTCCGGGGCCTGGATAGGATAGTGCACGGTGTAATGCCAGAGGCAGAGAAAGAAGGGCTGCTGTTTCTTGCTCTGGGCTGTGATGTAATCGACGGCCCGGTCAGCAATGGTGTCGGGCAGGTAATCTCCAGCCTTGCCTTTTTCCATGTTGGGAATCTTGTAGGGCGCAAAAAAAGTACCAGGTCCACCCATACCACAGCCGCCAATATTCAAGTCGAATCCCTGTCGTTCAGGCAGGTACTTTCTCTCCTCTGCACTGCGGTAATTTCCCATCAGGTGCCACTTGCCGATAAAGGCAGTCGCATAGCCGTTTTGTTTCAGTGTCTCGGCCACGGTCTCGTGATGGGTGGGGAGGTAGTTGAGCGACTTACCAGGTCCCATCGTCTTATTGCGATTATAGAACTGCCATCGATCCGGTAGATGATTGGTAACTTGAACGCGGGCCGGGGCCAGTCCTGTCACGGCGGCTGCCCGCGTTGGTGAACAGACTGGCGCGGCTGCGTAGGCATCCGTGAAACGCATCCCCTGCCCTGCCAGGCGATCGATGTTGGGCGTGGTGAACTGTGGGCTTCCCTGGCAATTTAGATCCATCCACCCCAGGTCATCAATCATGATGAAGACGATGTTGGGACGCGCGGCTGCGTTGGCCTGGCCAGGGAATTCAGTCCAGCCCAGCGCGACAAGCATGACGGTTGCCAAGCGGACCGGGAAACGGGAACTCAAAATCATGGTCTACATTCCTTGGATACTCGCGGGAGGAAAAGGCACGAGGAAAATGTGACCGTATCCCGCGCTCGATAGCAACCCGGGCAGGTGCGAGAAGGGCTGGCCTCAAGGGCGATCCAGCTGAGCTGTTTTCACCGGGGCAACGGTTTCTACGTGCTGATGAGCAAGCGGCGCAGGGTGGAGTGACGTGGCCTGTCGTGGACCGACCCATGTCTCGCAGAGCGTTCCGGCCAGGAAGCATCCGCTGACAAGCAGAGCTGCCAGGCATTGTTGGCGTGGAGTGGGCTGATTCATGGGTGAGGTCATCTCGAGGCATGGCATGCCCGCAGCAAAGGGCCCGGGCGCAATGGGTTACGTCAGTTTTCAATCACTTCCGGCAGTTCGCGTGGAAAGATAAGCGATCCAATGGAAGGATAGCACGCGGGATAAGGAATCCGGCGAAAAAACGAGAAAGACCCTAAGTGACTTTATTGAAGAGACTTAAGGTAAATGAATGAGTTCTGCCTAACCCCCTGGATTCCATGAAAAAACCGTGGTGAAAGCTCTTTCGAGTTTCACCACGGTTCTAGAAAAATACCCTGGAGCCGATTTTGCGACGAGTGGAGTCGCTGCGAGACTGGCGTGGGTCGGGCGTGCTCTGCACCAGCCACTGAAAATGACCCAGGCCAACGCTATAAATTGGTCCCTCTGCCGTAATGCAACTCCAAGGTATGGTAGTTTGGTCAGGTGTTTATTGTATCGATTATAGCTCTGGAACAAAACTAATCATCGGCAGTTGTACCGGTTTGATTACAAATAATCCATGTTTTTGTAGTACTTTTGATTGTCAGATAAAAACCGTGCTGGGTATTCATGGTGCCGGGACAGTCGGTGAACCTGGTGTGTTCCGTGACTCAACTGAACAGGGGGAGTTTCTTTGATGCAAACAAAATCACTCATTCCACCCACGTGGGAGGTCCCTGAAGAGTTTCGAGATCGACTGGGTCGTCGTATTGGCCGTCAACGCGTGATGGTCGCTGAAGGCCACTTGTTGCTGGTTTTACATGCTCCCCCGGAGCCGGATGAGGAAGAGCGATCGGGGCGTTTGTTTTGGCGCAATTCGGCTGGCGAGTGGAAATCCACGGATCATGGGACAGGCCCGAACTGCATCAGCAAGCATTTGGCCAGTTACGAGGAAGCGGTGGACAAGCTCGAGCATCTGGAGATGCAGTCCAATACGGGTGGGACATCTCCACTGCAGGTAGACGATTATTTTGTCTTGCTGGAGTCCCTGCTGCCGTTACACCGGGCGGCTACTCACCAGTACCAGGTGTTCCAGGAAGCGCGCAAGGCGATTTCTGAGGATCGAGACCTGATTAATTTCCGTGATCGATCTTATGACCTGGAGCGACAAACGCAGTTGCTCTACTCGGGAACGAAGAACACGTTGGAGTTTGATATTGCTCGTCGTGCAGAACAACAGGCCCGGGCGAGTCACAAGATGGCCACTGCTGCGCATCGCTTGAACCTGATGGCAGGTTTCTTTTTTCCCATTGCCACGTTGAGTGCGGTTTTTGGTGTAAACATGGTTCATGGGTGGGAAAATCAACCGGGGCCGATCCCCTTCCTGGTCATGATCGGGTTGGGTTTGATGGGTGGAGTCTTCCTGACGTTAATCCTGCAACAGCCATTCTCGGAAGATCGCGAAAAACCCTGACGGTACCCTCTCAGGTAGTTCTCGGTTGCTGGTCCAGTTCTGTTTCCAGGATGACAGCCAGCGCATCTTCTTGTTCCACCCGGGGGAAGGTTTTTAGTACCAGTACCAGGCCGGTTTGCTCAGCCAATACGACTTCCCGCCTTTCCCCGAGAATGTCACAAACCGTTCCCAGGGGAGTTCCCGCGGTGATGGATTCACCCAGTTGCACGGCGGGTTCAAAATAGCCGGTCAGGGGTGATCGATGGCAGATTTGCATGTGTCCCGAGTTCTCGCGGCGATCTTCTACCACGTGCTGGATGCGCGAAGGCGGTCGTTCATGGTCGATCATTGCCAGTGATTGCATAACATTCAGGCATCCCTCAACGTAGGCTTCGATGCCCGCGGGCTCACATTGAGCTCCCCCCAGGTATTCCGTGTAGATGGCAGGAACACCGGCATCACGTGCCACGGAGAGTGATCGTCCGGGCAGACGATGATCGGTGCCCCAGATGATCGGCAGGTTAAAGGCCCTGGCTAGCGCACGCTGTTGATCCAGGATTTTCGAATCGGGGTGCATGACGTATCCGGCCATGGGCAGTACCTGCAGCGTGGTTCCACCGGTATGCAGGTCAATGTAATAGTCCGCCGCCTGGATTAATTGAGTCAAGGCATGAGCAATTTGTTCGGTGGTTGAACCGTTTGCGTCACCGGGGCAGGTGCGTGCCAGGTCCTGGTCATCTGGACCGGCACGGTGACCGCGTAGGAATGCCGGTTCGTTCACGACGGGGACGAGCGTCAGTTTTCCGCGCAGCAGCTTGAGCGATGGGGAGGT
>JAZADA010000496.1:0-2596 GCA_036124135.1 Planctomycetota bacterium
CTTAGGATACCGCTCGCTCATGATTTTCCTCGGTCCGGTTTTTCCCAGGCCTGCCGTCCCTTACTCTTCTTCACCGGCCTGGATGGGCTCCAGCGGGGCATGCAACAATCGAAACTTCTTTTCAACCTCGGCAAATTGCACCGTTGCCGTACGCTTCACACCGCTCCCGGTCACCTTCAGGATCAATCCTGACCCGTATTCCGGATGCCGGACCAGCATACCTTCCTGGAAGGCTGCCGGCGAGTACGAAGAAGGCGACCCCTGCCCCTGCTGCTTGAGCAAATCGGCAGCCGTCATCAAGCGTGTGCTGTCGCGCCTGGCCGAAGGCTGGGGACGCTGGTCAATATCCGCCATCCCCTCGTCCTGGAAGTACTGCGCATCGTCAGGGATCGGGTCGGAAAAATCGTCTTCCTCGCCCCAATCCGGGTCATCCAGGGGTTCCAGTGGTTGTTCTGTTTCCATCTCGTCACGCGGCAATTCCATCAGGAAGGCACTGGGAACCACCAACCGTTCCGTTCCTCGAAAGGTGCGCCGCTGCGCCAGGCTCAACTGCAATTCCTCTTCCGCCCTGGTAATTCCTACGAACAGCAGCCGACGCTCTTCTTCCAACTGATCGGGATCCTCCTGGCTGCGTTCATGAGGAATCATGCCCTGTTCCACGGCCACGATATAAATCACCGGGAATTCCAGCCCCTTGGCTGCGTGCAACGTCATCAGGGTGACCTGGTCCGGCTCTTCATCCCAGCCATCGACATCATTAACCAGTGACGCCTGCTCGAGGAATCGCTGCAGTCGATTTTCCTCCGGGTGTTGTTGGTCAAATTCCTGGGCAGCTGTCACCAGTTCCTCGATGTTGGCCAACCGCTGTTCATCCTCCTCGGTATCCGAGGCTTCCAGTGCCTTGGTATATCCCGTGCTCTCCAGGACACTGTTGATCAAGTCCTCCAGTTCGTCTGCCGGTTCCACCGACAACGCATCGTACATGGCCACGAACCGGGAAATCGCTACTGCCGAACGCTTGGCCAGCGATTCAATCAAGCCAGACTCACGGGCTGCCTCCAGCATGCTTAAGCCGTGACGCTGCGCATGATGCATCAACAACTGGATCGATTTTTTGCCAATCCCGCGAGTCGGCGTATTGATAATCCTCAGGAACGCCACGTCATGCTGCGGATTATGCAGCAGGAAAAGGTAAGCCAGGATATCCTTGACTTCCTTCCGCTGGTAAAACTCCAGCCCATGAACGATCTGGTATGGTATTTCCAGGTTGCGCAGGGCAAATTCCAGTGAACGGGAGAGAGCATTGATGCGGTAGAAAATCGCAAAGTCACGAAACTTGCGACGACCCTGCTGGACCTCGCTGAAAATCGAGGCCGCGATATGATCCGCTTCATCCCGGCTGGAGGGAAACACGACCAATCGAACCGGTCGTCCTGCAGCATGGTCTGTAAACAACGTTTTCCGCTTGCGATTCACGTTGTGTGAAATCAAGGCATCAGCCACCCGCAGGATATTGGGCGTGCTGCGATAATTTTGCTCCAGTCGCACCACGCGAACCCCAGGAAAATCTCTCTCGAATTCCAGGATGTTCGAAAGGTCCGCGCCACGCCACCCATAGATCGACTGGTCCGGATCTCCCGTCACCGCCAGGTTGGGCGTGTGCTGGGAAAGCGCCCGGATAATGGCATATTGAGCCATGTTCGTGTCCTGGTATTCATCCACCATGATGTAGCGGTAACGTTCATCCAACTCCTGTCGTAACTCGGCATTGTCTCGCAATAGTTGCGCGGTATACATCAACAGATCATCAAAGTCGACCGCGTTGGAAGCCAGTAATGATCGCTGGTAATGCGGGTAAATCTCTTCCACGATGGCGCCCGTCGGATTGCCCGGTCGCGCCTTGTAGTCAGCGGGCGAAATCAGGCTGCTCTTGGCCCAGCTGATCGCAGTCGCTACCGCTTCCGGAGAACAATAGGTCAGTTCTACTTTTGCATCGACGATCGCCTGCTTGAGTACCTTCCGAGAATCCCCTGCATCCATGATGGAATAGTTGTCTGCCAGGCCTACCAGGTTGGCATAGCGACGCAGGGTACGTGCGCAAAATCCGTGAAACGTGCCCATCCAAACTGAGGACTGTCCTGTCAACCGCTCCAGGCGCAGACGCATTTCATTGGCTGCCTTGTTGGTAAAGGTCAATGCCAGGATACTGCGCGGAGAAACCCCCTGGTGCAGCAGGTAAGCAATGCGATGTGTCACGACCCGGGTCTTACCACTACCGGGACCAGCCAACATCAACAAGGGACCATCCACGTGCTGGACCGCTTCTTGTTGAGCCGCCGTCAATCCTTTTAATAATTCAGCTACCGACGCTCCAGCCAATCGCTCGTCTCCTTCCGAACCAGAACTGTGAGTTCCTCGTTGTAACCTACCACCAACAGCTCAAAATGCCACGACCGTGAAGCCCATTATAGGTCCGTCTCGGACAACCCCCAGCCCCTCTCCCGGTTCTCGACTGCACGCCCCGTCGCTTCAGCCGGTCATGCTAGCTGGTTTTCCCCAGGTCGTTTCTTTTTTTCTGAAAATAATACCTCTTTTC
>JAZADA010000497.1:0-5400 GCA_036124135.1 Planctomycetota bacterium
TTAACCAAATCTTGTTCATGAGTAAATCCTCGTGTTAAACAAATAGCCTCGATATTTCGGTGAAAGATTACGCAGCAAAGTTGAATTATTAACAGTAATATCATAGCCGATCTGGATTGCCACGCACCCGGTCTCACGAAAGTAAGCACTAACAACCGTCTTTTTCTCGTTTCCTGTCTGTAAAACAGGTCCTTTCCCACCCTCCGGGACGGCAATCGGAGCCCTACAGGCACAGGTTACCTGAGGCGGTTAACCGACAGGATCGTTCAAGCGATGGTGACGGGAGCCTTCGCAGTGACACTGCTGCCAATCTTCATCCTACCTGCCGATCAAGCATGCGATAATTAATCGCCTCCTGGAGATGACGACTAGCGAGAGGCCCGTCGCCCTCGATGTCAGCGATCGTACGGGCCAATCGCAGGATCTTGTCATGGGCACGGGCCGACAGACCGAGTTGCTGGACACCTGCTTTTAACAACTTACACCCCTGTTGATCGAGTGCGCAATGCTGGCGCAAACGAGCTGCTTTCAACTGGGCATTACAACGAACCGGAGTGTGGCGATACCGTTCCGCTTGAATTTTTCGAGCCTGCTCAACCTGGGTACGCATGTCAGCGCTACTACTACCGACCGACAGGCTGCTCAACTCTTGAAAAGGAACGGCGGGAACTTCCATCTGGATGTCAATACGATCGAGCAGAGGGCCGCTTATCTTGGCCATGTAGCGTTCAACCTGAATCATGGCACAGCGACACTCGCGGCGAGGATCGGTACGGTACCCACAAGGGCAGGGGTTCAAGGATGCGATCAACATGAAGTCTGCCGGGAAGGTGGTGGACGTCAGCGCCCGTGAAATAGTAACCCTACCATCCTCCAGGGGTTGCCGCAGGACTTCCAGGGTTCGCCGATTGAACTCGGGAAGTTCGTCCAGGAACAGGACCCCGTTGTGCGACAAGCTAATTTCTCCTGGAACCGGAATACTGCCGCCACCAACCAAGCCGGCGTCACTGATCGTATGGTGAGGCGATCGGAAAGGACGCTGAACAAGCAGTGGCTGTCCCGCATCCAGGCGCCCCATCGCACTGTAAATGCGAGTCGTCTCAATCGACTCCGTAGCCGTCAACCTTGGCAAGATCGTCGGCAATCGCTGGGCTAGCATCGTCTTTCCAGACCCGGGCGGACCGACCATGAGCAGGTTGTGGCCCCCGGCAGCAGCTAACGTAATGGCACGCTTGGCCATCTCCTGTCCGCGTACGTCCTGGTAATCAACTTCATAGCTGGCGTACTGATCGAACATCTCCCGTACGTTGGCCTCCGTGGCGGCCAACGGATATTGACCGGTAAAAAAGCCGACGGCCTGCCCCAATGATTCCACGGGAATCACCTCCAGGCCTTCCACCACGGCTGCCTCCCTGGCACTACTGGCCGGCACCACCAATCCCTTCAGTCCCTCCCGACGAGCAGCTGAAATGGCCATCGACAGCGCTCCCTTGACGGGTCTCATCAAGCCTTCTAGCGACAATTCACCAACCGCGCCATATGCCTCAAACAACGTTGACTCCAACTGGCCACTGGCTGCCAGGATCCCAAGTGAAATCGGCAGATCAAACGAGGCTGCCTGCTTGGGCAGTTCCGCCGGAGCCAGGTTGATCACCACGCGATCCGTCGGTCGCTCGAAACCACAATTGACCATGGCTCGTTCCACGCGGTGCGTACTCTCACGCACAGCTGCCTCCGGCAGACCGACCAGGATGGTCTTCGGCAAGGCACCACTCGAGACGTCAACTTCCACGTCGACGGGGACCGCCTCGATTCCCAGCAATGAAAATGTTTTCAGCTTGGCCAGCATCCGTGATCATACCTCGCAATCCACAACGGCTCCGATCGACACGCATGCATTGTGATCCGCGGGCATCAGGCCACAAGTCAAGGACTGGACCGTCCGTGACAAGCTGTTGTCAACGATTCAGTACGCCGAGAGACAACTACCTGACACTTCAAGAAAGGGGTGACCGCGCAAAACCGATCGAACGGTCTTAACGATGCGAGGCTGCCTCCTTTTGCTTTTCAGAAAGCAACTCACGGAGTTTCTTGAGTTGCTCAGCAACATGGGATTTTCCGGCCAGATTCCTCTTCTCCTGGGGATCGTTCGTCAGGTTATAGAGTTCTTCGCCGTCGGGCCATTTACCATAACGCCAGCGCTGAGTCCGCAGGGCGTACCCTAGTTGCTGTCCGCGTGATACGACACTGTAGGCGTATTTCTTCTTGCCACTCCGCTCGGGATGACCCAGCAATGGTCGTAGCGAGACGCCCTGCAGATGTCCCGGGGCGGTTAGGCCGGCGAGATTGACCACGGTCGGATAGATATCGATTAGTTCAACCATCGCTTCCGAGGTGGTGCCAGGTTTCGTCAGTCCGGGAGCCCGTATCATGAAAGGTACTTTCGCGCCGATATCGAACAGCGTCACCTTTCCCCAGAGGAAGTGATCGCCCAGGTGATAACCGTGATCGGACGTGATAATGACCACGGTGTCCTCCCACTGGCCACTCTTCTTCAAGGCGTCGAGGACGATCTTGATCTGCGCGTCAATAAAAGAGACGCAGGCGTGATAGGCCTGCATATATTCACGGCGAAGTGCTTCATTTTCCTTGCCGAGCTCGAATCCAAAGGCCGTGTACCGTTTTGACATCGCCGACGCAGGCAGTGAGTCCCAGAGTTCTGGGCGATCCCGTTTGAACGTGATCTTATTGGTGGGGTAGAGATCGAAGTATTTATCCGGGGCTAGAAACGGCACGTGCGGTTTCTGGATGCCACAAGCGATAAAGAACGGTTTCTCTCCATGTGCCTGGCCGGCGAGCCACTTGGCTACCTGCCGAGCGTTTTTTCCGTCCTTGTGCTGTTCGTCAGTCAGACCGCTTCTTCCGTAACCTGGTGGTGTCTGCGCATCCAACTTCGCAGCCACTTGTTTTTTCAGCGTTTTCCATTCCTTCCGGTTTGAGCCTTTCTCGACCGAACCATTCTTCGCCTCGAACTTCTCCCTTGCCAAACGAACGACGGGAAGTTCATCGTTGTCAAAACGTACAAACTCGTTCCAGGCAACCTCACCATGTTCATGTCGTGGTGAATGAAATACCTTACCCACGCTGGCCGTCCAATACCCGTTCTTCTTAAAAAACTGTGGCATCGAGATGGTACCAGGACGTTCTTTCCTGATGTCAGCGGTGTTATTGAGAATTCCTGTTGATTGTGGATACAGTCCACTCAGGAAAGAAGCTCGCGATGGACCACACACCGGGTACTGACAATAGGCTCGTCGAAAGGTCATCCCTTCAGATGCAAATTGCGCCAGCGTCGGCGTGTGAATCGGTTCGTACCCGGACGATGAGACATGCGTATTGAGGTCGTCACAGACGATGAACAGGATGTTCTTCTTTTTCTTTACCTTTGACTTGGTCGCAGGAGCCTGTGGATAGGGTCGATTTTTCGACGCCGGCGTATAATTGCCTTCCCCCTTTTCCCACCGAAACGTCTCCCCATCAACCACCAGGTCCTTGCGTGCGTTCAGATTCCGGGCCGGTTCGGCGAAAGTCGCAGGCGCGAACTTCTGTAGTTCTATCTTTCGCGCCGCATGTTCCGGTTTAGCAGCGAGGTTATGCCATTCGTTTGGGTCCGCCTGCAGGTCGTATAATTCTTCACCATCCTCACCATAACGAATGTAGCGCCAATCACGATTGATCACCGCATACTCACCGGGATTCATGTGCGGCAGAAAAACGTTGCGATCCCGGGCTGACGTCGGATCGCCCAGCGTCTTCGCTAACGATTCACCCTCCAGGTCCTGGTGCGTTGCCGGCAGACCACAAAGATCGATCAGCGTCGGATACATATCGATCAGGCTAACGGTGACGTCGGATTTCTGCCCCTTCGCAACTCCCGGTCCGGCCCAGATAAAGGGGACATTCGAAGTTCGTTCCCACAGCGTGTGCTTGCCCCAGTCACCTTTTTCTCCATGGTGATAACCATGATCACTCCACAGCACCACGATCGTGTTGTCGGCATAGGGGCTGGCGGCCAGGGCATCCAGCACGCGCCCCATCATGGCGTCCGCATAGCTGATGCACGCAAGGTATCCATGAATCGCGTCGTCAACCGCATTCAAGCCTTCCAACTTCGTGTGAATGCGTGACCGAGCCGTCTTGATCTTCTTGATCTTCGGTGGCAGGTCGTCGAGATCGTCAGCCAGGTAGGGAGGCAACTCGATCTTATCCGGGTCGTAGAGATCAAAGTACTTCTGCGGACAATAATTGGGAAAATGAGGCGCATAAATCCCAACCCCCAGGAAGAACGGTTTGTCGTGTTCTTCCTTCAGCTTCTCGACTGCCCAGTTGATCCGGATCGTATCGGCCATTTCGTTTTCGCGGCTGTTGGGGATCGCGCCCCACTCCAGGAACAGGCCGCCTGTGATCTCCTGGCCCTGGTTATAGATACTGCTCGGAAACGTGCTGGGAAACGGTGTCCCCTTGCTCCACGAATCGAGTGGCCAGCCCCCCTCACGCTGACTCTTGTTACGTAAAAAGAACTCATTCCAACCGCGAACATCGATCGCTCCAGCAGGGTGGTGAAACAGCTTCCCAGCCCCAAAGGTTTTGTACCCAGCCTTGGCAAAGCTGACCTGTAGCGGTTCAATTTTCGGATGATCGACAAAATAGTTAGCTGTCCGATAGCAGCCCGTGGTCGAGGCACACTGTCCGCTGAAAATGGCCGCTCGACTCGGTGCACAGAAAACGCCGGCCGTGTGCGCATTCGTGAAGTTTACGCCACGTGCTGCCAGTTGATCCAGGTTTGGTGTAAAGGCCCGCGGTGTCGTCTCCAGGCACCCAATCCAGTCGTTCATATCATCGACCGCGAGGAACAGGACGTTAGGCTTCTTTTCGGCGAACGCCTGTGACGAAGAGAGTAAAAGCAGCAGGATCAGGCTGAGAATTCGATTCATGACAAAGTGACCACTCGTTATTAATCTTGAGGATGGGCGACAAACTCCTCGAGGGCAGCGTGGGAGCATGACGCATCTAATGAGAGCATTTCCCTGGAACTAGTTTCGCCATTATCCCCGCTCGATACAACTGCCCCCACGCAAGCCGTTATCCAATCAGGCAGGCAAAACTTGCGGATGCTCCAGAGGCCGGATAGATTAACTGCCAACCGGACAGACCTGGCCCCAGGTCGCGGCCCCCTTGTTGCCTCGTCTTTGACAGGAATTACCGCATGCCTCGCCTGCTTACCACCAGTGTATTTTTGCTCTTCTGCTGCTGCTATTTCGCTTTACCGACCGCAGCTCAGCAACGCCCCAACATCATTTACATCCTGGCCGATGACATGGGTTATGGAGACGTCAAGGC
>JAZADA010000498.1:0-4911 GCA_036124135.1 Planctomycetota bacterium
GATCTGGTACGTTGCCACCCGCGTGGAATCGGTGCGAAATGCCAGGTAAATCAACTCGTACATCGTGCGCACGTAGTTTCGTGGATCCTTCGGAGTGATCTCGAGATTGAGATGATCCACGTTGACCGTGGGAAGCGGCGTATTGATCCAGCGTTTTGCCTTCTCGACCTTGATCTCGGTTTCACGAACCGATTCCAGGTATTCATCTAACCGTTGCTGATCATCCGAAGAGAGTTTCCTCTTCAAGGCGCGTGCGTCTACCAGCAAATCGTCCAGGGCACTCTTGCTGAGTGCCAGTCGCCTGGCCGCATTCTCATCGCTTTTCACGAACAGCATGTCAAAGATTCGCTTGGGACGATTCTCCGCCGGGATGGCCCGACCATTTTGATTAAAGGAAAGCGTATGGGCTCCGCGAACCGTACCCGTACCACCATCGGTCGACATGACCAGGGATGAGAATCGTGTCTGGCTGCCTACATGCTTCGCGTATTCCTGGTCCAGCGAAATCGTATTCTTGTAATGACTGTCACCGGTCCCGGTTGATGCTCCCGTCAGGAATTGATCGGCATTGTTGTGCCCATGAACAATGCGGCCATGCGGATGCGAGAACCCTGACAGTACCGTTAACTCATCCCGCAGGGATACCAGGGGTTCGAAACATTTCGTGAACTCGAACTCTTTACCATTACCGTGTGGGAACCAGAGCCACTCCTTGTAGGCGGGATCTTCCGGCAACGGCATGGGAACGCCATCCGGGAAATAAAAACATGCCAGTCGCCTGGGATTGGCAGGCTTGGCCGCAGCTTGCACGGACTCCGTAACGGAACCTAGCAACGGCAAAGCAAGTGCCACACCGCTGCCTCGCAGGAATCGACGACGATCAAGTGAATCAAGCTTAAGAGTCATGACAACCTATTTATTCTCTGGGCGTTAAACGTATCCTGGTTCCTGTTCCATTCTACTTCGATTGAAACAGATCACTGGCAACAATCAATTTTACCATGGTAGCAAGTCCATCTTCTTGTTTACGTAGTTCAGCTGCAATACGGTTTACACTGGCATAATCCCCAAATGTCAGGGGTCTGCCAAGAGCGTACGTTGCCATCTTGTGCACCATGGCCCTGGCAAACTGGTCCTGTCGATTTTCCAGCAGGAACCGTTTCAGTCCCGTCATACCATCCAGCTTCTGGTTGTTAAACAAGAGGCTCGTCGCATCAACTGGTTTTCCCTTGACCTGGTTTCTCCAGCGACCCATCGCATCGTAATTCTCAAAAGCAATACCCCAGGGATCGATCTTGGCGTGGCAGGATTTGCAGGCCGCGTGGTTACGATGATCCTCGATACGCTCCTTGAGCGTGAGCTTGGCGATTTCCGGATCCGCCAGGTCAATTTCCGGAACTGCCGGAGGCGGGGGCGGGGGCGGGTCGTTCAGGAGACTTTCCAGCAACCAGATTCCCCGCTTGAGGGGATGAGAGTCGGCACCTGCCGAATTCATGGCCAGTAAACCGGCCTGGGTCAGCAAGCCTCCACGATCCATTTTTTCATCAAGTTTCACACGACGGAAATGATTCCCAAGCACTCCGTCGATCCCGTAATGGCGTGCAAGGCGCTCGTTCACCATGGTGTAATCGGCATCGATAAAGCTCAAGACGCTCTCGTTCTCCTGCAGGACTTCCTGGAAAAACGCAATCGGTTCCCGTTGCATCGCTTCTTTCAGTCCGGGATCGAACTGGGGATGGATCTTCCGGTCAGCGCTGAGGAAATCCAGCAATTGCATGTCCAGCCATTGCCGCACGAAATGTTTTGAAAAACGTCGTGAGCGATCATCCGCCAACATGCGTGTCACCTGGCCAGCCAGGACACCTGGTTTACCTAACTCACTACTGCCAGCGAGTTCCAACAGTTCATCATCGGGTGTACTGCACCACAGGAACATCGACAGGCGTGTCGCCAGTTCATGGTGTGATAGTCGCAACGTCTTCGCTGCTTGCGCTGCCTCGTCCGTATCGCTTGTTCGTACCAGGTAGAGCAGGTTCGGCGACGAAAGAACTGCTGCCAGTACCTCGACGACAGCTTCTTCAAGATTCTCACACTCGGGGCGAATCGCCTTGTAAAGTTTAAATTTCTGGTCCAACTCCGCCCGGGTTACGTTACGTCGCCAGGCACGTTTCATGAAACGCTCGAGAACTTCACGGGCGTAGATATCTTCGTTGTCCCGATTCTTACTATCGATAAAAATTCGAGAATGGGATTCCGGGGGCCATTTCTCATAAACGGGCGTACTGACCTCGACCCAGTCGAGTCGAATATCACCCTGCGAGACTGAACTGTTCATCAGTCGGATGTATTCCGAAGGGCTGGGCATCGCCCCCATTTTCGTGATATTCCGAACCGAGTTACGGGGATAGATATCGCCGAGTGCAATCTCCCACTGGTAAATCCCAGGAGCCTCGGGACTCCCCTTGACCAGTGTATCTGCGGTGCTGACTCGCATCCGTGCACGACCCTCGTTACTTGCTTGCCAGCCGAATTCCAACTGCAGGCTGGGGGCTTCCGTGGATACCTGGGAAGCACGAACACGAATTCGCATCGTTCCCTCGTTCGGGACCCGATCACCCAGTTCGATCACCAGGCCCTTACCCCTGGGCAAGATCGCAACATGATCGCCCGGAGGAGGCATCTTGGATGGTGCATCGGTCGGTGCAAACGCATACCTGCCACCATAGTAGGCCCAGTCGGCTCGCGCAGTTCGACCGGTCGACAGTTCCTGGTAATACGTGTTGTTGTGAGGCTTCTTGAAGCTGGCCGTCAGTTGCTCCACTTCCTTTTTTTGCCTGGCCGGATCGTCCTTGAATTTCTCCTTGAGTTTCTTCACCTGTTCAAGCTGCTTGGGCCATTCCCGGGTAATCGCATCTTTCATGCTCACGCCCCAGTAAAGAACGGGAGGCCGCGGGCCACGAACGGTCGCTCGCAGCAGCGCCTGGCGAGCCAGGCGGCGATACATCTCGAACTGGACGACGGTCATGTGCAGTATTTCAGAACTATTCTGAAAACCATCGTCGGAACTCGCTTCCGGGGGCAAGTCCCTGGCAAAGTCATAGGGCAACCCGAGCAGATCCTGCAGGGCGTAATTGTATTCGTATCGTGTCATACGACGAAAAGAAGAATGGCCTCGTTGCCGTCGACGCACCTCCGAAGCAGTCTGGATCTCCGAGGAAAGCCACTCGATGATCTTGCTGCGGTCAGCATCGGCCAGCTTGACGTTTGCATCTTCCGGAGGCATCTCCCCATTGCTGATGGCATTAAAGGCTTCCAGCCACCAATCGACATCCTTACCATGAAGTAGATCTGGATCGAGTGTGTCGATGCGAAACTCACCTTCCTGCTTCTTCGCACCATGGCATCCGAGGCAGCTTTTTTTCAAGATCGGCTCGATCTCGGCGCGGAACTGTGCCAGCTTCGGCTTGGGTGCGGCGCTGTCGGTTGCAGCCGACACCTTTGATTTACCAGCAGGAGAATCGACCTGTGCCAGGGCGAAGGTTGCTGCCAGCCCACTGACCAGAAGCAGCACAGGTAATTGGAGTTTCATCTTCTCCATGAATCAATCAGCTTTCTCCGACAGTTCGGTCACGGATCAACCAGGGCTGCGAGGGATCCGGTAACTAGGCCAGGACTTCCGACATCTCCCCGGTACTGTCCGCGAACGAATCGGCTTGCACACCCATTCGTTTTTGCACGGTAACAAACAGGTTAGACAGCGGCACGTCCTTGTCGAACGTGAGGTATTGCCCATGCCTGTATCCCATGCTCTTGCCACCAGCAAGAATCAGCGGATAGTTCGTATTGTTGTGAGTCTTGCTGTTACTACTGCCATAAAACAGGCACGTGTTATCCAGTACCGAGCCATTCCCCTCTTTCATCTCGCTAAGCCGCTTCATCAAGTAGGCCAGGCAGGATGCCTGGTAACGATCCCACTTGCCCTTGTTTTCTGCACCTGCACCCTTGCCAGCACCATGGGCTAAACCGTGAGCATCTTTTTTGAATCCCAACAACGAAGGAAACTTGTTGGCAATCGAGATCGCCCCATGCATGCTTGCCAGCTGGTACGTGACGAACCGGGTAGAATCCGTCTGGAAGGCCAGCGCGATCAAATCAAGCATGGTGTGAATCAGCTTGTCCGGAGTTTCGTTATCAGCATCCAGGCTGAGCCCTTCAGCATTCGCCTTCGGTCGCGGCACTTTCAGCCAGCGAGCGGAACGTTCCACGTCCTGTTCAATTTCACGAACAGAAGTCAGGTACTGATCCAGCTTGCCCTGGTCTGCCTTACCCAGCTTGCGTTGCAGGGTCTTGGCCTCATCAAGAAGCAGGTCGAGATGGCTGCCCGTGCGTGTAAGACCTTTTCGCTGGGCGTCGATGGAGTCTCCGTTGAGCCCGAACAATCGTTCGAAAACAATGGCCGGACGATTGAAGGATGGAATCGGTTGTCCGGTCTGCGAGTAAGAAAGCGTGTTGGCTCGCGTGGGCATACCTGTCCCACCATCCGACGAGAGCGTCAAGCTGGCAAAGCGGGTAAATCTACCCAGCCTATGGGTGCGGGCCATGAATTGGTCTAAGGAAATTGAATTCTTCAAACCCGTCGTAGCGATCGATAATTCCTCGCCGGTAAGAAAAGTATCTCCACTATCGTGTCCACCAATGCGGCGAACCTTGGGATGGGAGAGTCCACCCAGGATCGTGACCTGGTCCCGAAAGGGTTCCAACACCTCGAGCGATTTATTGAAAGTGAAATCTGTGCCGCTACCCTTGGGAAACCAGTTCCATTGACCGAAGTCTCCATCCTGCCTGGGCAGGCTTACACCGTAGGGGAAATAGATGGAACAGAAGCGACGCGGAGGCGATTTTTCCTGGGGC
>JAZADA010000499.1:0-4411 GCA_036124135.1 Planctomycetota bacterium
CGAAGGCGACTTGTTGGATCGCCGCAATCTGGATCATTTCCTCTTGCGACCCTGCCAGCTGGTACGCCAGGTCATGCACGAACTTTCCGTGCCCGTCGATCGCTGGCTGCGGGGGAATTTCTATCGCGGAGAGAAGTGAGTCGCGACCGGTCACGAGAATGGCAACTGCCACCATGACCCTCAGGCATCGACCCTGCACGTCACCTCGCCATCGCCTTTGCACGATCCACCTCCACACATCATCAAGAGGAACACGAACGACACCAGCGCTGGTTATCGTAAACAATGAACAGGCGATCCCACAAGATTAAGTCTGGAGCGTGTAAACAAAGAAGGTTTTTACACACCAAGGCTCACGTACCCAGGGTAGAACAGGGCAACAGAGAGGCAAAGAGCATCAGGCTGAGAAAGTTGATTCCGTCGATTGAGACGACGGGATCGAGAGGGGCAGGGGAGACGCATCCAATCCCAGGCGTTTCATTTTTTTATACAGGGTGGTCCGATTAATCCCGAGGGCATCGGCCGTCTGGTTCCGATTCCCACCGAACGTCTCTAGTGCCTGGCGAATAATTTCCCGTTCCGGGTTCTCAAGAGCCTCCTTGAGCGTTTGGCCATGACCGCAACCTGGCTCCAGGCGTTCGCTGGGCACACGCAACTCCGCTGGCAGATCGCTACTACCAAGCCAATCATCACCTCCCAGCAGCACCGCTCGCTCCACGACATTCTGCAGGTCCCGAACGTTACCTGGCCATCCATAATCCTGCATCATTTTCACAGCTTCATCGCTGAATCCGGAGGTCGACTTACCGGTTTCTCGACAGACCAACTCCACGAAATGGTTGCAGAGTTCCGGAATATCAGCACGCCGACTGCGAAGTGGTGGCAATTCGAGGTTGATGACATTGATTCGGTAATAGAGGTCTTGTCGAAAACGACCGTCTCGAACCGCCTGTGCCAGGTCCTCGTTAGTCGCCAGGACAACTCGCGTGTCAACCTTACGGGTCCTCGTGTCTCCAACCGCTTCAAATTCGAATTCCTGCAGGACTCTCAACAACTTGACTTGCATGCGAGGCGAGGCCGTCAGGATCTCGTCGAGGAACAGCGTACCGCCATCTGCCAACGAAAACTTACCTTCCTTGTCGGAAACAGCTCCCGTGAATGCGCCGGTCACGTGACCAAATAGTTCGCTTTCCAACAAGGTATCGGAAAGTGCGCCACAGGCCACCTCGACGAACGGCTGCTGGCTGCGACTACTTTTCTTGTGAATCTCCCGGGCGATCAGCGATTTACCCGTACCACTTTCGCCCGTGAGCAGTATCGTCGTCTGCGTATCGGCAACGCGGTTAATCACATCGAACGTTTCACGCAGCGAGCGTGATTCACCGATTACGCTCGAACCAGCAGGTTGCTCCGGCGGCTTCCTGTAGTCGGGTTGCGAGGAAGGGGGGAGCAGGGCACGATGGATCGCATCCTGCAATGTTTCGTCAATCAAGGGCTTCTGCAGCAAGTCGAAGGCGCCGCCTCGGATCGCCTCGATACCTGTTTCCACGGTCGCATACCCGCTCAGAAGGATCACGGGCACTTGTCGATGAATGCGACGACTCACCTCCAAAAGGTCTAAACCACTGGAGGCACCCAGACGCAGATCGGTCAGCAGGACGTCAAAACCGCCGCGCTCAACCGCTGCCAGGGCCGTCTCGTAGTCACTGCAGGTTTCCACGAGGTAATCCTGTCCGGTCAACCAATCATCCATCGACTCCAGGACCTGGCGATCATCATCTACAAGTAGTAACCGGGTCTTGGACATGGGGTTCCCTCGAACGTGCAAAGGCCGCCCACAAGGTTCCAGCACGACGGTCGAGCGAGTACCTGCTGACGGTGAATACGTAAGTATTTACGTTACCCCCCGGCAAGATCCAATCAGAAACCGTTGGATGTGCAGCCGCTTTTACGATTGCCTGCTATGGGAGCCGTTAAATTCCGCAGGAGTGGTATGACAGGTCGCCGCAAGTCGCATGCAGGATGGCTTTTAGCGAGATCCATTTTTTCCAGGAAAGGAGAAAAGTGAGGCCTAGGATTCGGTTAACTCGATGGTATGATAGGCATATAGCCGTTGGGAGCCACCCAAAGAGAGGGGTTTTCAACGGTCCACGCTGCCCCTGATGGGGAACTGCCTAGCCACCCAAAGGCTGTACGCCCACGGGGGGGCCTCAACGGCAGCCTTGTTCCACCACCACTGACGGCGAAGTAAAGGACGAGAACCTCACGCATGTCAATTCGCCTTCTCATCGCAGATGATCACGAACTGGTTCGCAGCGGCCTGGTGGCCATGCTGGAAGGGACCGAAATCGAGATTATCGCGCAGGCCACCAACGCCGACGAAGCCCTGGCGTTGGCCCTGGAGCACCGGCCCGCTGTCATCCTGACGGACGTCCGTATGCCGCCCCGCGATGGCTTACTGGCCATAGAAAAAATACGCGAGGCCAGTCCCGAGACGCAGGTGGTGGTATTTTCCACCTATGACAACCCGACTTACGTTGCCCGCTCAATCGCAATGGGTGCCGCAGATTACGTTCTCAAGGGTGCCAACCGCCATCAACTGACGACGGCGATCCTGCGTGCCGCACGCGGCGAAGAACCACCTGAAACCAGTCTTCTGCAAAGACTCAAATCATCCATGGCCCGACGCAAGGATCGTTCCGACACGAACGACATCCCGCTTACGAATCGAGAGTTACAGGTGCTGCGTCACATCGCCCTGGGACTCAGCAACCGCGAAATTGGCCGCTCGCTGGGGATCAGCATTGAAACGGTCAAAGAACACGTGCAAAACATACTCCGCAAGGTAGACGCCAATGACCGCACCCAGGCTGCCGTCTGGGCCGTACGCCGCGGCCTGATCTAGACCATACTAGCCAGGTCACTAGCGGGCACGCGGATGTGCTTTCTCGTAGGTCGCCTTGAGATTCGCAGTACTCAGGTGCGTATAGATCTGGGTCGTGATCAGGCTCTTATGCCCCAGCAATTCCTGCACGCTCCGAATGTCCGCGCCGCGGTCGACCAGGTGCGTGGCAAAACTGTGCCGCAACGTGTGCGGCGTCGTGCGTGCATCCAGCCCCGTGAGCTTCAGGTACTTCTCGAGCATGCGGGCCACGCTGCGGCTACTGATCCGTCGCCCATACTTGTTGACAAAGACGGGGGTTCCAATGTCCCCCCGCTGATCCGCTGCCAACGACCGCTTCTTCAACCAGCGTTGCAAAGCCCGTGTCGCAAAGGAACCCAGCGGTGACAGCCGTTCGACGCGCCCCTTACCACGAATTCTCACCAGACCTGAACCAAAGTCCAGGTCTTCATCATTCATTCCCACTAATTCACTGACACGCAAACCGGCCGAATAGGTAGTCTCCAGGATCGCGCGATCTCGAAGTCCCAGCGTTTCACGCGAGCTGGGTGCCGCCAGCAATCGCCCAATTTCATCGGAACTGAGAAAATGCGGCAGTTTCTTCTGACGCCGGGGGTTTCGCAGCGGTTTGGCCGGATTGCTTTCAGCCAATCCCTGGCGCTGGGCGTAACGATAGAAACTTCGCAGCGATGCCAGCCGTCGCGAGATGGTTGACCGTGCGTAGCCCGCCTCGTGCAAGGCAGACACGTAGCCCCGCAGGTCCAGCGGCGTCACGGAATTCGGGCGGGGAACCCCGCTCTCACCCAACGAGAGATATTCCACCAACGAGAACAGATCCTCACGATAACTTTTCAACGTGTGGTCTGAAGCATTCCGCTCGACGTCCAGGTATCGCAGAAAACGACTGATGGCCGATTTCATGGACGAGCCTTCCTTGCAGATTCAGGGACGCTAAACAACCCGCCAGTCGTTAGGCAGCGTCGTCGTAGCCCGGTTCGTCGCTCGGCTGCGGCAATTGGAAACGAGCGGTGGGCATTTCCTTCTGGGGCTCATCCGCGACCTGGCTAATGGCACGCACTTTCTGGCTAAGCACGGCCGCGTCGTACCAGGTGAAGCTCAATTCCGGGTTGGACGCGTAGCGGCCCAGCATCCGAAGCGTCTCGCTACGATGCTTGTCGTCGAAAAGGAAAACGTATCGTTCTTCACCCTTGACCAGTGCCAGTACGTTGATGTCGCGCATTCCCAGGATTCCTTTCCAAACAAGCCGGGTACCGCTCCATCGGTCGCCCCGTTTTAACTCGCCACTGTTACGTGGCGTGTCTAGAGTTTCTATCGGCCGGCGAACCCCCGTTTCACCACTTAGGTTTGCCGTCATCACGGCCCAGCGTCGCTAGCAAGAAGGGAAGATGAAACGAACTGACAAGACTGGGAAACCGAGCGGCCTGGTCGGCTGACTCGGGTCAGCGAAAAAAGTCCCCTTTAGGTAAGAATTAAGGGCATTTACGAGCC
>JAZADA010000500.1:0-3414 GCA_036124135.1 Planctomycetota bacterium
CGTAATAACTCTCCCGGCGCAGGTCCGCAGCAATGTTCTTGTCCGCCAGGCCGCGCTCCAGGAGTGCCGCGGGAGTCAGCTCAGAAGCCCCGGCAATACGGCTGCTAAGCCACCGAGGAACCAGGACAATCCTGCCGTCGGACCCGCTGGTGTTATAGGGATACTGGTCCCCATATAGAGTCACTCCTCGCTCACGTGCCTTGGAAATCATGTCGATCATCAAGCGACTCGAACCCCAGAAATCGACCCCTCGCGCCTTGATGTGCGTGGCCACCACGTTCACCCTGCTACCCTCTGCAATTTCGATCAGTTCCTGGAGATTATCGATCATCGATGGCTGGGACGGGTTATCCTGGCTGGGGAAATACCACATTGGCCGACTGCCACTGCTACGTTCATGAACCACGTAAACGCCGTCGTAGGTGGTTAACTGTCCGATCAGTGCTTTCATTTCAGCTGGTGTACTCCAGCGACCCGGAACATACTCCAGTCCCGAGGTAATGCCAAAGGCCCCGGCATCCATTCCTTCACGAATCAAACGTCGCATGTTCTCAATTTCTGACGCCTTGGCGGGTCGTCGGTAGTCATCCTTCAGGGCTGCCCGACGAATCGTGCCATGCCCGATCATCTGGATAACGTTCAGACCCACTCCCAGTTTTTCCATCTCTTGCCGCTGCGCGGCAATCGAGGCCGGACCCCGTCCATCCTGGTTAATCACGACCGTGGTAATCCCCTGTGTCGCCAGGTTAGGAGCTGCTCGTCGCAGGGCATCGCTGGAAACCAATCCCTTGTCAGCATGGCTGTGCAGGTCAATAAAACCAGGCACCACCAACTGGTTAGTAACATCAATAACCCGTGAGGCAGTGCGTCCTGCAAGGTCGCCGATGGCGACAATGCGACCATCCGTAATCGCCACATCGGCTCGAAATTTTTTCTTCCCTGTACCATCGACTACCTGCCCACCACGAAGCAGCAGGTCAAATGCAGCGGTCGAGCGCGAATCGACGATCGGATCCTCAACCTTTTTCGTGGGACGGGCGGCCAGGATCAACTTCAGCAACTTACCGAAATCACTCTTCAGGACGCGCGTATTATCCTGGAAAGTATTGACTCGATGGACCACGACGAGGTCCCACTCGGGAACCACCAGCAGGTAATGACCACGGTATCCACGAGCAGAAAACGTTCCGGCGGGAAGCGACACACCGGGGAAATGAATCCCGTCCACGGCGACCCACCACATGTACCCATAACCTCCCGACGTCGCTGCATCGGAATAGGACCGCGTGCTTTCTTGTATCCAGTCAGACGACACGACTTGCCGCCCCTGCCATTTTCCGGCACGCAATGCGAGCAACCCGACACGGGCCAGGTCCCTGGCACTCAACTGGAAGGGATAAGCGGGATGGACCGAGTCCTCACCCGTGACATAACGGGTGTGACGTGTCCGTACGAAATCCTGCATCTGCAGCGGCCCCGCCAGGTGTCGTTCGAATTCCTCGAACAGGCTGCGACCAGTCAGGTTCTCGAAAATCGTGCAAGCGGCATTGAAATCCCCATTGTTGTAGTACCAGAAAGTACCTGGAGGATGCGCACCTCGTTGAGGCCGCTTCGCGGCCATGGCTGCCGTCTCGTATAGCGCCGGGTGAAAAACACCGGAACGCGCCTTAAGCAGATCACCCAGGGTGGCCTGCTGTTCGGCTTCCGTCAGCGACGGTTCGTTATCATTAATTCCCAGCTCAGCCAGTTTCTTGTCCAGTGAAATGGTACCCGCAGCCACATGGGGTCCGTAGACCAGGCTCAAGAGGCTCTTGCGGATTGAATGGCAGTTCAACGGCAGTGCCGTGGTGCCCCACTCGTCGACCACCACGCCGTTGTGAACGATCATTAATGCCGCCGTGTCGAGCGTCCCGGCAAACTTGCGGGCTTGCTGAAGCTTTTCGCTCGACCAGCCCGCCTGCTCCGGTGAATCCAGCCGGGACCACTCGCGTCCCGGATAGCGATCCGCAGCATGTACCGGCACGAACCCTGGACAGCAAACCAGGATGATGAACAACAATCGACCAAGCATGTTACTTGCCTTTCCAGGGATTCTCAAAACAATCAGCCAACACCGAACGGGTCGCGGTTCCGCACCATCCATCATCGCTGTCGGCATGACTCGCTGCAACACCCGAAATTTTTTAGTTGCCGGGATCCGCGTTGATAACAAATTTACTTAGCTCCTGTTCCAACGCATCCAGCGTCTTAAGCTCGACCGTGGAGCGTTGTCCCGTGAAACGATGTGACATCGATTGCCGTGTCACAACAAAAGCCCGCGTTCCTGATTTGCGCAGCAAGGACGCGGCCACTCCGAGTTGAAAACGACCCTGTGGATAAATGGGTACTCCCAGTGATTTCAGCGACCAGAGATCCATTCTCACCTGGACCATACCTGGCCGCTGTCGCCCCGGCTGGATAAACGGTTGGACAGCAACTGGCAACAAGCCTGCCTGGGGTTCGTAGAGCTCAAGGGTGACCCGACTGTTGCGAGGTGAGTAAAGTCCCCAGGCAAGCCAGTGGTCAAGAAAGCCGACTGGCTCCAGCAAGGGCAGTAGCAGGATAGCTGCAAACAGGTAACTGAACCGAACCGCTCGCGGCGAATCGTCCGTCGCCTCGTTCGAGGCAACTTCCCTGGACCCTGTCGCCCCACCAAATAACAACAATACCTGGAAGACAAAGGAAAGATTCCAGGCCAACACTCCTGGCTGGTGATTCAAACCCAGCGGCCCCAGGATCAGTAACAATCCCAGGTGCATCGAGACCAACATAACCATCGCCAGCTTTCGCATCCGCGGCACCAGTAAGCCGACTGCTCCAAGAAGTTCCGCAGCCGGAAACAGGCCAGCAACCAGCAAGAGCAGCGGAGCGGGCCAGCCGGTCGATGAAATACCAATCAACTGGCAGCCAGCTTCCAGGAACTGTGGTCCCAGCGTATGCAGGAACTGGTAATCGAACTTCCCGAGTGATGAAAACACATAAACCGAAACAAGCAACGCTCTCAACAGTGGCATCGCCCTGGCAGGTGCGCAACAGACCATCACCAGGGCAAACAACAGGCACTGGTAAAACCATGGCTGGAGGCGATGTTGATCAAGCGCAACCAGCAGGCAGGCGGCCAGCAGGAAAACGACCAGTCCCCAACGCTGGTAGCTCTTGTTATGACCGATCACCATGATTGCCAGGCAACTTCCCACGAGCAGTCCGAGTACCACCCAGTGAATCCATACTGGCACCGATGCCAACAGGCCCACCAGGGGAATGCGGGGAAACTCCGTTTGTGGAATCCATAGTTTCCAGGTAACCGCCATCAACAGGCACACTGTCAGGCCCCAAAGAAGCTGGACCTGGCGCCAGCGACGCAGTGAAACCGGA
>JAZADA010000501.1:0-8242 GCA_036124135.1 Planctomycetota bacterium
ATGCTGCAACCCAAGTTTGCAATCCTGGATGAGACTGATAGCGGCCTGGATGCCGATGCGGTTCGCCTGGCCAGTCGCAGTATCGCGGATATCGGCGGTGAAGAAATGGGGTTGCTGATTATTACGCATCACGACAAGTTGCTGGTTCACAATCCCCCTGAATTTACCCACGTCATGCTCGGGGGCCGGATCGTGGAAACGGGAACTGCCGAATTGGCCGAGGAACTGCATTCCAAGGGCTATGAACGCATTCGGGCAGCCTACCCGGATGCCGAGGCTGAGAACCAGGCAATGGTAGAACAGGAAGAAGGACAGGAAGTGTAAACGGATTCCCTGAAGCGCTTGTTTCATAGGGCATTTTCCTTTTTGCAGAGAAATTATCATGGCAACAGAACTAACACCTAATACGCCACACGAAGAAATCGGTGATGTCCAGAAATATGACTTCCGGACTGAATCGGAAGCCGTTTTCAAGGCCCAGAAAGGGCTAAGCGCCGAGGTGGTTAATCAGATCTCGGATATCAAGGAAGAGCCGGATTGGATGCGGAAGTTTCGCCTGAAGTCCCTCGATATTTTTCATTCCAAGCCCATGCCGGATTGGGGTGGGGAGATTAGCCTGGATTTCGATGATATTTATTATTACCTGAAGCCAACCAACGAGCAGGGACGCAGCTGGGATGATGTTCCCGAGGAAATCAAGGATACCTTCGAGAAGCTGGGGATCCCGGAAGCTGAAAGGAAATACCTGGCTGGCGTTAAGGCGCAGTTTGAGAGCGAGGTAGTTTACGGATCGTTGAAAGAAGAGCTGGGAGACCAGGGCGTGATCTTCACCGATACGGATACGGCGATCAAGGAACACCCGGAATTGGTGGAAGAATATTTCGCCAAGATCATTCCGCCGGAAGATAACAAGTTTGCTGCTCTTAATTCAGCGGTCTGGTCAGGCGGCTCGTTTATCTACGTGCCGCCGGGCGTCAAGATCGACTACCCGCTGCAGGCTTACTTCCGTATCAATGCCGAGAACATGGGCCAGTTCGAGCGGACCTTGATCATCGTGGACGAGGGAGCGGAAGTTCATTACGTGGAAGGTTGCACGGCTCCCATGTATTCCAGTGAAAGCCTGCACTCGGCCGTGGTAGAAATCGTTTGTCAGAAAAACTCCCGGTGTCGTTATACGACGATCCAGAACTGGGCTAACAATATCTATAACCTGGTGACCAAGCGTGCCATGGCCTACCAGGATGCAACCATGGAATGGATTGATGGAAACCTCGGTAGCCAGCTCACCATGAAATACCCTGCCGTTTACATGATGGAGCCGGGAGCTCGTGGCGAAATCCTGTCCATTGCCTTTGCCAGCCAGGGCCAGCACCAGGATGCGGGAGCCAAGCTGGTGCATGCCGCCCCGAATACCACGGGGCAGATTATCTCCAAGTCGATCTCCCGGGATGGTGGCCGCAGTAGTTACCGTGGACTCGTTCGCGTGGAAAAAGGAGCCCAGGACTCTCGCTGTAACGTGGTTTGTGACGCCCTGATCCTGGATCAAGAGAGTCGCAGCGATACGTATCCTTATATCGAAATCAATGAACAGGATGTGTCGGTAGGACACGAAGCGAGTGTATCGCGGATTGGTGAGGAGCAACTGTTTTACTTGACCAGTCGCGGTTTGACCGAGGCAGAAGCGAGTACGATGATCGTGAATGGTTTTATCGAGCCACTGGTTAAAGAGTTGCCGATGGAATATGCCGTTGAGATGAACCGTTTGATCCAATTACAGATGGAGGGCTCTGTCGGCTGATTTCCGGTCCTTGTGACCGAATAGCAGACGGGGGGAGGCGTAGTGAACTTGGATACGACGGTGACGACGGAACTGAACCAGGCAGCTTTTGATGCCTTTCTGGAAATGCGCGAGGACCCGCAATGGCTGCAGCAGCAGCGACGGGAAGCCTGGGCAGCGTTCTCTCAAATGCAATGGCCAGCTCGCAATAGCGAGGAATGGAGCCGGACTGATATTCGACTGTTGAATGTCGAGCAGTACCCGTTGCTGACAGCTTCGCCCGCAGAGACACTCGCTGCTCAGCCCCAGTTAAACCAGGGGGTGGATCTGGCTGGACAGTCGGTTTGCCGAGATGGCCATAGCTCGCAGGTGGATTTCCAGCAAAAGTGGGCCGAGAAAGGCGTCATTTTTGGATCCCTGGATCAACTGGCGACGGAACATGAAGGACTCGTTAAAGAACACCTGATGACGCGGGCCATGAACCGTCAGTACGACCGTTTTGCTGCACTGCATGCTGCCTGTTGGACCGGTGGTCATTTCCTGTACGTCCCCCGTGGCGTGGTTGTCGACGAACCTTTTCACATGGTGTCGGCCCTTTCAGATGGCCAGGCAGACCTGGGGCATACCCTCTGCATTCTTGAGGAGGGAGCCGAGGCCACGGTCCTAACCGAAACGCTCAGTGAAGAATCAGGTAACGATGGATTTCATTGTGGAGCCGTGGAATTACTGGTGGCGCCCAACGCGCACCTGAGATATGTCAACCTGCAGAACTGGGGCTCCCGGGTCTGGCATCTTGCCCATCATAATGCGATCGTTGAACAGGATGCGTCCTTGCAATGGACCGTGGCGGCCATGGGAAGTCGGTTGGCCAAAGTTAATCAGCATGTCGCATTGACCGGCAAGGGAGCTGATGCACAGGTGAACGGGGTCATGTTCACGGAAGAACGACAGCACATGTGCTACCACACGTTACAACATCATGTGGCTCCGCATGGCCATAGTGATTTTCTCTACAAGGCTGCGCTGCAGGATCGCTCTCGAACCGTGTGGCGTGGCATGATCAAGGTGGATGCGCAGGCCCAGCAAACCGATGGATATCAACGGAACGATAACCTGTTGCTCAACGATGGCGCCCGGGCAGACTCGATCCCAGGCCTGGAAATAGAAGCGGATGATGTGCGTTGTACGCATGGATCGACGACAGGGCGAGTTGACGAGGAATTGTTGTTCTATGCCCAGTGTCGAGGCTTTACGCGTACCGAAGCCATGCGTGTTATTGTGACCGGTTTCTTTCAGCAGATTTTTGATCGTGTTACGATCGAAAGCGTGCGTAATGCCCTCGGGGAAGCGATTGCCCAGAGGGTACGAGATTACGCCTAGGACGACGTTGCGGAACCGGAATCACGAATCACCCAGATACGGAGCCCTTAAACATGCCTGATTTCGTCAAGGTTGCGCAAGTCGGAGACCTGCCGGATCCAGGGAAAAGGATTCTCCCCGTGGCCGATCGATTGGTGGTCTTGTTCTGCCTGGACCAGCAATATTACTGCATGGATGACATTTGTACCCATGACGGGGGAACACTGGGAGATGGGGAATTAGCCGGTTGCCAGATCATGTGCCCGCGACACGGGGCTAAATTTGATATTCGAACCGGCGAAGCGTTGACCATGCCGGCTACAGAGAATAACTTGACACACGAAGTGAAGGTCGAGGGCACCGATATCCTGGTGCGATTATGTGAAGATTAAATCCGGTGTGCTCTGGTAATCCGGGATCACCAGTAATTGTCCTTTTTCCACAGGATCATGATATGGCAGTCAGTGAAGATGCAGTACTGGAAGCACTGAAAAACGTGATTGACCCCGAGCTGTTCGTGAATATCGTGGACCTGGGACTGATCTACGAGGTCAACCTTGCGGACGGAGAAGGTGAGGATATCGATGTCCAGATTGACATGACTCTCACCAGCCCGATGTGTCCAGCCGGCCCACAGCTCGTGGCCAACAGTAAGCAGGCGGTTGGCAAGCTCGAAGAAGTCGGAGAGGTCGAGGTCAAGGTTGTGATGGATCCCCCCTGGACTCCGGATAAAATGACCGATGATGCGCGGGATCAGCTTGGTATTTTCTGATTAACGCACGGGCCACTGCCAGCAAGGACGAGTCATCATGGAGGTCCTGGTCTACGAGTTTTTTTCCGCCGGCGGATCCTCGCAATGGCAGGAAACGGTAGAGACCGCGTCCCTGCTCAAGGAAGGTGCAGCCATGGTAGCAGCCGTGGCTGATGACCTGGTGCGCCTGGAAAATGTAAATCCGGTGATCATCCAGGATCGACGATTATCCGGCGATATGAGGCAGCAGGCTGGCGATGTCGTGTGGGTGGATGATAGTCAGTCAGAACAACGAGAGTTCGATCGCCTGGTCACCCAGGCTGACTGGACCATCCTGGTTGCGCCTGAATGGGACGATATCTTGTTGCAGCGGGCAAGGCGATGCCTGCAACGAGGAGGGCGATTGCTGGGGCCTGGACCGGAATCAATTCAGCTGGCCGCAGACAAGGGGGCCCTTGCTCACTACCTTCAGCAACATGATCTGCCGGTCCCGAACGGTCACGCGTTGCAACACGGTGATCCGCTGCCTGGCAGTTTCGATTACCCGGCGGTTCTTAAACCGCGGTTTGGAGCAGGGTCCGCTGGCATTTGCTGGGTCAATGATCCAACGGACCAGGTAGCGTGGGATGCGAGTTTCGACGAGTATCGAATAGAATCGTATTGTCCTGGAATACCGATCAGCGTGGCGGTCCTGATGGGACCAGCCGGCAACATGGTATTGCCACCGTGCTACCAGTCCCTGTCCCAGGATCGCACGTTCCTGTACCTGGGGGGACAGGTGCCTGTCAACGACGAACTGGTGGAGCGGGCCCAACGATTGGCTGATCGTGTGGCGGCAGTTCTCCCTGGAGGAGTTGGCTACGTTGGCCTGGACATGGTCCTGGGAGAAGATACGCAGCAGGATGTCCTCATCGAAGTGAATCCTCGCCTGACAACTTCGTACGTGGGTCTCAGTGCCCTGGTGAATGGCAACCTGGCGGAAGGTATATTGCGAGTAGCCGAGGGGTTGGCCTGGCCAGTGAGCTTTAAAAGTGATCCGGTTCGCTTTGATGCATCAGGAAGAATCATGGCTGCTGCAATGGATGGCACTTGCCCAGGATCCCCATGAGGAGCAGTTGGCAATGGTAAAAAAATGCCTGGGAATTGACATCGGTGGTGCCAATATCAAGGTAGCCGACACGCTGAACTACGCGCGAAGTTGGCCCTTCGCGATGTGGAACTGCGCAGCAGAGTTGCCTGGTTTCCTTGAAAAGGTATTACGCGAGGCACCACCAGGCGAGAACCTGGCTGTCACGATGACGGGAGAGTTGGCGGACTGCTTCAGCAGCAAGGCGGAGGGTGTGAATGTTATCCTCGATGCCGTGGACCAGGCGGCCAAGATGAAAACAGTTCGCGTCTACCAGGTCAGTGGTCAGTGGGCGACCGTGGAAGAGGCAAGGTCTGATGCCTGGTCGGTGGCCGCAGCAAACTGGCATGCCATGGCTCGTTTCGTGGCTCGGGCCGCCGGCGGACCTGACATGTTACTGGTAGATGTCGGGTCGACCACGACGGACCTGGTTCCCATCATCCAGGGGATGCCTTGTACCCAGGGCCAGGATGATGTTGCCAGGTTGCAGGCCGGTGAACTGGTCTATACGGGCGTCGAACGTACCCCGGTTTGCGCCCTGGTCGATAGAATTCCGTATCGTAACCATGAATGTCGACTGGCCGCCGAGCTGTTTGCGACCACCTTGGATGTTTACCTGGTACTGGGAAATTTGCCCGAGTCCGAGCAGGTGGAGCACACGGGCGATGGCCAGGTACGGTCTCGATCAGCGGCTCGTACCCGCCTGGCTCGTATGATTTGTGCGGATCCAGAACAATTCAGCATGGCAGATGCCCGGCTGGCCGCCGAATGGATTGCCGCAGCCCAGGCAAGATTGCTGGCTGATTGTCTTGATCAGGTCCTGTCGCGATGGAATGGCCAGGTACAGCAGGTCGTGGTAAGTGGGCATGGTGACTTCCTGGCCCGGCATGCCCTGGCGGAGGCCAACTTACCGTTTCCAGTCCGCTCATTGACCGAGGAGATGGGACGGGTTGTCTCCCGTAGTGGGCCGGCTCATGCCCTGGCTGTGCTGGCCACAGAGGAATGGGTTGTATGAAGACCTCATCGCTGCGTATCGTGAAAATAGGTGGTAGCTTGCTCGATTACGAGGATCTACCGAGGGCCTGGGAAAACTGGTTGGCTCGACAACCAGGATTGCCCACGGTAATCGTGGTTGGAGGAGGGTCCTTGGTAGAGCAGGTTCGCTCCTGGAACGAACGGTATCCACTGGAGGAAGAGACAGCTCACTGGATGTGTGTACGGGCAATGGCTATTACGGCGAGCCTTTTGCATCAGCGTTTGACGGGAACGTCACTGGTTCACGAGTGGGTGGATCTTAAGCAACAGTTGGCTGAAGAGAGCCCGTTTGCGCCGCGGATTTTTTCAGTAGAGTCTTTTCTCAGGTCAGTAGAGCCCGGTCTAACCGGAGCTCCCCTGCCCTGTAGCTGGGATGTAACCAGTGATTCCATTGCCGCTCGCATTGCGGAAGTCCTGGCAGCGCGGGAGTTGGTCTTGTGTAAATCGATCTCGCAGGACGTGGATGCCAGTTGGCATGAGCAGGCGAAGGCCGGCCATGTTGACGCTCACTTCCCGGTAATTGCGGAAGAGATTGCCTCGATTCGCTGGTTGAATCTGCGCACCGCGAGCGTCATTTCCTGATGAAGTGAAGCGGCGGATGCTTACCCGCCGGGGCATTCAGCAGCGGTTGTCTAGTTCCACCACCAGTGGGCCGGATTGGTCGGGTTCGCCTTGGCCCGATGGACACCAACCTGGGGATCCATCTGGGTTTTGTTAAGGACGGCCCACGATTCGACCTGGACACCTCCGGAAGCGGTCACGACCCAGCCGCGACGGGTCTTCAGGAAACTGCATTGAGGTGGCACGACCTTGGGGGTGTGCCAGGTTTCCAGTTCGAAGCGGCTGTTTTGACTGGTCAGGAGCGGGAGGCTACAGCCTGCTCGGACGAGAAGCTGTTCTTTTTCCAGCAATGCGGCGATTACGCACATGTCCATGATGTTACGGAGTTCTCCGAAGACAATATCTTTCTTGGACAGGGCCAGGTAGTGATCCGTCATCTGGTTGGCCCATTTTTGAGCGTTTGGATCCTTGCTGCCATCAGTGCTTACACGACCGTTGGCATCTACGAATTCATCTTCGGTCATGGCCTTCACGCCAGGACCACGCAATTGCCAGGCCAGTGAATCTTTACTGCGAACAAGAGGTTCGTAGTTGCAGGCCAGCCACCAGCGTGGATTCACGTTAGGTGAAATATTTCGCGTGTTCTTTACCAGGTCAACGAAACTACTGATTTCCTTGACAGGTGACGGATCGAGCTTCATGGCCAGGCGTTTCATCTTGTAATCGGCAGCAACCATCACGCGGGCAAAGTGGCTGGTGGTGGGAACGCCAAGAATCTTGATTTGCTGATTGCCAAACGCTTCTCGCATGGCAGGTTCCAGCGTGGCGAACTGGGGAGTACGACGCGATCGTCGTTGCTGGTTCAGCAAGGCTTGTAGTTGCTGATAACCTTTTTCCGTGGGATCGATGGATACGGAAATGCCACCCTGGCGAGCCTGTTGGACGGCACGTAAGGCCGTCATGAAGTCGTCCAGTCGCAGGACAGGCTGCCCTGTCGTGATACCTACGATATTAGCTTGGTCGTCGATACGCCAACCTTCACCCGGGCCAGCCAGTACGACATCATTCTGCTCGGGCATGACAAAAACATATTCGATACGTTGGAGACCAGCCATGAACCGTACTTCTTCCGGCAGGCGTCCCTGGTTGTTTTTCAACGAGTCCTGGACGGCTTCTTCGAGACCACGCAGGGAGATCATTCGCATGCCAGCCGGGACAACCAGGCCTTCCGGTGCACCCTTGAGCTGTTTTCTGAATTCGGCAACGACCTCCGCTCGGTCATTAACCGTGGAAGGTTGTACTACTCCAGCAACATCGATGGAGATGCCACCGACCTGACGGTTCTGGTTGAACCCGAACTGGGCCTGGGCAATGGCTGGAGCCAAGACATAGCTGAGGGCTAGAAAAAGCAGCCCGATGCCAAGGTTCTGGATTCGTAAGTCTATAGTGCGACCATTGGTCATGATCTCGTGCTCCTTGTGCCGATTTACGACAAAATTGACGCGCCAGCCCGAACGGGGGCCACGGTTCAGCAGTGCCTTCATAGATATCTCTGTTCCTGGGGCGAAAACCATTCCTGCAGCTCGTTAGCAACGAACCTGGGGTTCCGGTCTGTGCCCACACATGATTTTTC
>JAZADA010000502.1:0-5134 GCA_036124135.1 Planctomycetota bacterium
ATCTCATGCAACTCCCGAGCTACTTCAGCAACCCGATCAGTACCACTGGGAGCAGCCGGATCCGTTAAAACGACCTTGCCACCAAACTCCTGGACCGCAGCTGCAATCCTCTCGTCATCAGCGGCCACGCAAATACCCGCTGGCAGCTGCGCTTGCCGAGCAGCCTCGTAAGTATGCTGGATCAGTGGTTTACCGGTCTCGGCGAGCAGTAGCTTTTCCGGCAACCGCGTGGAACACAGCCGGGCTGGAATAACAATATAACTCCTCATGAAACTCTCGCTCGTTTACTGTCCAATCCCCAGGATCCAACGTCCCCACGTCAGGACAACCAGGGGAATCAGGATCAGGCCCAACAGGTTCAACCACATACCAGCGTACGCCATATCACGAATCTTGATTCTCTCCGATGCAAAGACAATCGCGTTGGGAGGCGTGGCCACCGGTAACATGAACGCACAACTGGCAGCCAACGTTGCCGGAATCACCAGCAGGCGACTGTCTCCACTCGCCACCAGGGTACCCGCAATCCCTACCAGGAGTGGTACCATAATTGTCACGGTAGCCGTGTTACTGGTCACCTCGGTCAAGAGAATGATCACGGCTGCCACGATCAACATGGGGAGCAATACCGATGTACTTGGTACCAGCGTGACCGCCTGGGCAATCGCCTCGGCCAGGCCGCTGGAGGCAACGGCCGCCGCCAGGCTCAATCCACCACCAAACAATAACAGCACACCCCAGGGCAAACGTGCCGCCACTTCCCAGTTAAGCGCAAACTCTCGACGCTGCCAGTGCACGGGGATCACGAACAGGGAAAGGGCACCTACCAGGGCAATGACCGTGTCGCTGAGTCGGTTCACCATGGGAACTCGATCCGTCAACCATTCCCAGTCCTGCAAGGGTGCCCGCAGGACCCACAGGATGGCGGTCAGCACGAAGACCAGAAACACGATCCGCTCACCACGATTCATCGGACCCAATTGCTCGATTTCCTCGCCAATCAGGGCTTTACCACCGGGTATTTCCTTGAATTGAAAGGGGAAAATAAACCGGGTCATCAGGATCCAGCTGATGAAAAGCATCCCGATCACCAGCGGTGCCGTGAAGACCATCCAGCGACCGAAGGTAATGGAGAGTCCGATTTCATCCAGTTGTTCTGCCATGAAGGCATTCGGGATCGTCCCGACAAACGTCATCATGCCACCAATGCTGGCGGCATAGGCCACACTCAGCATCAGGCAGGTTGCAAAACGATTCACATCATCACGCAATCCGATTTTCTCTGGCGATATCGCAACCGGTGATGAACCGGTCGCCGACGGCGAGCCCAATTCAAAACGATGATACAGCAGGTTGATCAGGCTAATCGCAATCGGCAACATCATCGCCGTGGTGGCCGTATTACTGATCCACATACTCAGGCCGGCCGTGGCAATCATGAAACCTGCTACCAGGCGACGCGGGCGCACTCCCACGTACCAGACCGTAAGCAGTGCAATCCGCCGATGTAAGCCCCAACGCTCGATTGCCAGGGCAATCATGAAGCCACCCATCAGCAGGAACACGAAACGGTTGGCATAGGGAGTTGCTGCCTGCTGGAAGACCTCTTTGCTACTGCCTTCAAAAACACCCAGCAAGGGGAACAGGACCAACGGCATCAACGAGGTTGCTGGCAACGGCAAGGCCTCGGTCATCCACCAGATTGCCATCCAGACCATGATCGCTGCCGTTTTACCTGCCGCTGGTTCCAGTTTCATCACTCCAGGACCAGGGAGGGCCAACGAGGACTGGGAAAGCAAGTAGACCGCCAGGGCCAGCAACGGCCCCATCACCAACCCCCAGTCACGGATCGCTGAATGCTCCGTACCACCACCTGCCGAATCACGTGAGGATTGATTCATCAAAGTGTCTCACCTGCCATAAACTCATGGGGCCAGCAACATACCCTGACCTGAACCCCGCGTAGAAAAGCTGGATTCTAACAGCCCAACCCCACTTCTTCCTAGCACATTACTACCAAAGTCCACGCTAACCGCCCCCTTCAAATCGTGGTCAGAATCGCCCCGCTATGGTATAAGAGACGGGTTCCGTAGAAGACCGGATACACTACCAGCAACCTTTCACCTGCAGGATGATCTTCATGAAACGATTTTCGCTAGTGGTCCTTGGATTGACCTGTTTTATCGCCGCTCCCATGACACTCCAGGGAGCTGACTGGCCCGGATGGCGGGGGCCACAACGTACGGATATCTCCAACGAAACCGGGCTCCTCAAGTCCTGGAAAGAAGGAGGCCCCACGAAGGTTTGGAGCTACGATAATGCTGGCCTCGGCTATGGTGGACCCGCGATCGTGGGAAAACATATGTTCCTGCTGGGAACGCGCGATGAATCCGAAGTACTCATTGCACTCGAGACTGCTAACGGCAAAGAATCCTGGGCTACCCCGCTGGGATCTATTCTCAACAACGGCTGGGGCAATGGCCCCCGCAGCACACCAGCAGTCGATGGCAATCGTGTCTATGCCTTGAGTGGTCGCGGTGAACTGGTCTGTGCAGAAATCCAGACAGGGAAAAAAATATGGCAATCGTCCATGGTTGATTTTGGTGGCCTCGTCCCCAGCTGGGGATACACCGAATCCGTACTGGTCGACGGAGATCGTGTCCTCTGCACACCCGGTGGACAACAGGGCGCTATCCTGGCACTGGACAAGAATAGTGGCAAGAAACTCTGGCAATCCAGTGATTTCACCGATGGTGCCCAGTACTCCTCGATCATCGTGGTCGAGCATGCGGGGCAACGCCAATACATCCAATTGACCATGAAAAACGTGGCCGGCGTTGCCGCGGACACGGGAAAGCTGCTCTGGAAATCTTCCTTCCCTGGCCGAACGGCCGTGGTTCCCACGCCGATCTACCATGATGGCCATGTTTACGTCTGTTCCGGTTACGGCTCCGGCTGCAAGCTCGTCCGAATCGATGGCAACAACCAGGCAACCGAAGTGTATAGCAATACCCTGATGAAAAATCATCACGGTGGTGTCCTACGGGTCAAGAATGCCGTCTACGGCTATTCCGATGGAGCCGGTTGGGTCTGCCAGGATTTCAAAACCGGAGAAAAAATCTGGAACGATCGTAATTTTGGCAAGGGATCGGTTACCTATGCCGATGGCATGCTGTACTGCCTGAGTGAACGAGACGGGACCATGGCGCTGTTCCAGGTTGCCGACGGCGGCTGGGAAGAAAAAGGACGCTTCAAGATGGAGCCCCAGGCTACCATTCGCAGTCCCCGTGGACGCATCTGGACCCACCCGGTCATCGCCAACGGCAAGCTCTTCCTGCGAGACCAAAACCTGGTTTTCTGCTACGACATCAAGCAACCTTAACTGCCCCTGATTTGACGCTCACCCACGCTATTTTTTCTACTCAAGAGGTTTCCAGGATGAATAAGCTATTTCGCCCCCTGTTTGCACTGTTATTACTGATCCCCGTCGCCTTGATCCTGGTACTCCAAACGATCGCGGCTCCGCAGGCCGACGAAGACCAGGGAATCGACCGGCGCCGTAGACTCCTGGAGCAACAGGCCGAACGACTTGAACGGGCTGTCGAAAACGCCATCGAATCGGATGCCCCGGAAGCCATCCAGGTACGACGAAACTTGCATAATCAGCTCAAGGCCATTCACCTGAAACTTGATGAACTGGCACTGTTTTCCAATGCCGACGACCGGGAACGGGACGAAGAGCACCGGCGACGTGGCGACGATAATAACGACCGGGAACGGGACGAAGAACGGCGACGACATGATGACGATGACCACGACCGGGAACGGGAAAAACATCTACGGGCAGCCCTGGAACACCTGCAGGGAGCGGGACTATCGCGGGAAGCGGCCAGGCACGCCATCGGTGAAGCACTACGAATGCAGGAGTCCCACGAACATCGGGATCGCGATCACCGGCGAGAAGATCGGCACGATCACGAACATGGTGATCACGATCACGAGCATGGTGATCACGATAAAGACGACAAGCGCGGGCGCGACAAGGACGAAGAGCGACGCTACCACGACGATGATGATGACGAGGAAGACCATCTTCGCGTCCATCACCAGACGGCCACTCAACTGGAGGCATTACGTCGCGAGGTTGAGGAACTGCGCCAATTGATCAAACGCATGGCCGCACGTCGTTAATTCACCCGAGAAGATCGATCCCGGGACCGTTTGCCCGTAGGGTCACGAAACCGATCATCTCAGCGGAATCGACGACTCGACTTCTTCTAACGCCCCGGGTCCCACTCGATCGAGGTTCACGGGTTGACCATCATTGCGTTGGATCAACCGCTTGAGCATCTCGCCGCTGATCGTGGTGCTGATGGTTTGCACAGAACCATCCAGGAGAAGTGCCTGGAAGCTCCCACGCTCGGCACCAATACTGCTTACCGGATCATCAGGATCCAACGCGAGATCCTGTGGCTTGGTCCACGGCACGGCGTGCGCGGGTCCTGCCGTAATCACAGCAATGGTCTGGGAGGTTCCATCGCTAACATCTCGAAAACGAACTGGCTTGCCCGACCCCAGCACGGTCTGGGGCCCCTCGGGAGCAACATAGACCGTGCGATTACCCAGATCATATCGAGGGTTCACGTAGACCGGGGGGATCTGATCCAGCAGCTTAATATTGTGAGGACTATCCCATGGCTCATTCAGCTTAAACTGGCGGTAGAGAAAATCCTGCTCCAGGAAGGGAAGCAGGTGAACTCGCCAACTCAATAATTGCTTGCCGTCCTGGTACTGGACCCTTTCACTTTCCCCCACGGGAAGCTGCCTGAAAGTTTCATGGTAATTGTGAAGCGCGATTCCGATCTGTTTCAGATTGTTTTTGGAACTTACTCGGCGCGCCGCATCGCGAGCAGCCTGGACTGCGGGCAACAACAGCGCCACCAGTACGCCCGTCGCGGCTACCCCAATCGTCGCGTTGGAATCCATGGTCAACCGATCACCATCCCGGGTCGGGCGAAACATCTGTTCCAGGTAGTTCCCGATCCGCACCTGGTACTTGGCCATGGCTGCATCAACCATGGCGTCACCGGAATTCGCGGCATTAACCTGGGCCAACAACAATTGCTTGGCCATC
>JAZADA010000503.1:0-8252 GCA_036124135.1 Planctomycetota bacterium
GACATTCTTTGGCGACGTCGTCCGGCGTACTGGCAATCACCAGGTTGACGCCGTCAAAGGCTTCTGGGCGTAATTCTTCCACGGTGTGGTCTGTTCCACGGAAGGTAATAGTTTGGCCAGCCGAGCGAGCCGAGGCGAGGAATTTGAATTGACGAGCTGGAAAATCTCGTTCCTCTAGGAGTAACCTGACAATACTTCCGACGGCGCCCGTGGCACCTACTAATGCTACAGTTTCAATCACGACACTTTGCTCCTGGAATCAAACGAATTACTGATTTTTGGCTGGTCAGATCACTTGCAGTGACTCTTTTCAGGGACTCATTATAAGCGTTTAAATCCAATTCGACCATTGGCGTCCGAAGAAGTATTCAGGGGGGGCTCAATTGAATTTCATCGGGCCTGCCCTGCCCTGCCTCGTAGCAGTCTGCCCAGGCACCCTTGAGTGGCTTGCGGGGAAATGAAGGCTAGGTTGGCAATTAGCATGATGCACCCGAAGGTGACCATGCCCAGGCAAAGTGCGATACCCGCGTGCACGACAACTGCCATCAGCAGCATCACGGGGCGCGTCAGGCGAGGCCAGATTAAAAGGCAAAACGAAGTTTCCCATAACACGGTGACATGCGTGATGGTAGACAGTATCAGGTGATGGGAGGCCAGCCAGGTCATGTCCAGTGATTGGTATTCAGGGTTGACCAGGGCCAGCCAGGAAGCGCTGCCATCCCACCACTCGCTGCCGCGCATCTTTCCAATGCCGCCGAAAAGATAGATGGTGCAGAGGTGGAGTTGAATCAATCGCGTGGAGATATTTGCACGGATGGTTGCAAGAGAACCTTGCGCATCCAGGGGTTTCCCTCGTTTGTTCCACCATGAATCGATCGAGTAAACTTGGCCTGCAGGGCTGATTGCCAGGTACATGGCAAGGAGGACATTGATCTGGTCCAGGCCAAACAGCGCGCCTTCCAGGCGGTGGCAGTAGCAAAGGGCGATCAGCCAGGCGAGCACGGAGGTTACTCGCGTGAAGATGCCCAGTGACAGCATCGCAAAAACTGCCATGCCCACCAGGTGCGTGGTCCATAGTAGGGTCGGAGACGAGATGTACCAGAGATAGCTCCAGGTCGAGTTCCCCTCTTGCAGGAATTGAGAAGTGCTGGTGGAAATCCAGCTTTGGGATCCAAGGAATGCCTGCAGGTCCAGGGCCCATACCAAATGCGTATAGAAAAGCATTGCCCCGGTGGCAATGCGGATGATGGCCAGCGTATGTGGTGGCATGGGTGTGAACCAGAACTGGTCCCAGCCCTGGCGCCATTGTGAGCTCCAGCTGATTGAAGGCAGTTGTGTATTCATGGGACGATACGTTCTCGTGGTAGCCTGGAAGCGACTGTGGCCTTGCCGCAGGGATCAGGGAGCCTCTTCGATACCAGGTTCCAATGGTAACGGCCGGTATAGGTCTGGAGCGAACAGGTCATGTTTTCCACTGAGATATTCCTCCGGGTAGACCAACTCATGCTCCAGCCTTCTCAGGGTTACATCGTCTACGTTATGGCGATGTTGCAGATGTTGCTGAAGGGAGGTGATTAATTGCCGGTAGATTTCATGCAGCCGACGCTTCTCGGATGGCGGTATCCATTCCGGTACCGTTTCTGGTGGAAAATTACTGTGGATCCATTCGGCCAGCATCAGGTGGCGATGGTAGAACAGCCGGGGCCACTGTGACTGGCGGTCCGGGATCCGGAAGGTCTCCTTGCTGCCATCGTCAGCCGGCACGTCATATTCAATCAGGTGACTGGGGCCGGGGCTGGGAGCAAAGAAAAAATAACCATGGTTAAGGTACAGGGCGTTGGAGTAGGGTTGCACGACCGACATCATCAGTTGAGCCAGTGGAGACGATTCGTAACCAGTACGTGTCGCAAAGGTAAAGGGAGGGATGACGACGGCGCCCAGGTGGAATAGTAGTAGCACGCTTAGCAGCCATTTCAGCCGCCGGGAAATTTGAGTCGGTGGTGTCGGCGAAGATGCCATGCGTTGTCAGTTCTCTTGGTCAAAAAGGAACGTACTCATTCTAGCAGAAAAGCCAAAAAAGAACCCTCGCATCGTGTGTTGGCGATGCGAGGGTCCAGGCTAAATACTTGAATTCGTGGGGACGCTTAACGAAGGTTTACTACCCGGGTTGGGTCGTCGATCAGCTTGATCTCGTGGGTGTTGCCTGCCTTGAGGGTAACATTCCGTTGGAGCTGCTTGGTTCGTCCATCCTGCTGGTAAGTCACCTGGATGGGATAGTCTGTCCACGTTTCCCCGGCTACGAGTTGCCTGGTTTGAAACGTCCGGGTTTCATTGCCGTCAGGAAGTGGTTTGCCAGCCAGTGTTACACGGGCTCCCTGGGGAACGTGCAGGATCAGCGTTGTCACGACAGAAATGGGTTTATCGAGTACCTTGAAGTTCAGGTTTCTCGTCTGCCCTGCTTCCAACTGTACGGTCTGGGTTTCCTGGATGAGCTTGCCGTTGCGAGTTACCTCGGCGCGGATTTCATAGCTGTATCGGAAACCGGTTTCCAGGCCATGTGATACGTAGCGCCGATTCATGCCAGGGGTCTTGGTGGCCAGGTTGTTGATGAAAACACGGGCGTCATCCGGAACCTGCACGTTGAACGTGGCCTTGTCCTGGACAGCCTCTCCAGCAGATTCCTTTTCTTTAGGTGCCTCGGCAGGCTTGGTGTCCTCAGGCGGTTTCTCCGCAGGCTTGGCTGCTGGCTTCTTGGCGGGATCGGTCGTTGCCTTGGCCTTCTTGGCGGGCGTTGGTACAACGGCTGCCGGAGCATAATACAAGCGTCGAGACATGCGGGGTAGGTAGACGCTGCCACCCGATGATCCGCCAGAAGAAAAATGACCGCGATAAACCTGGTGCCTCTGCCAATGATGCTGATGGAGCGAGGAGAGCATATTTTGGATCAGTCCGCCATGAGAATGGCCACTGGAGCCCCCGCTGCTTCCCCCACAGCTGCCACCACTGCTAGCGTGACTGACGCGTTTAACTGGAGCGTGGTGCCAGCCTGCTTGGGCAGAAGTGACGGCGACGCTCAAGAGGACGGCCAATGAGAGCCCGGTGATGGTGAGGATTCGTTGGGTTCGCATCATGAATCGTAGTTCCTTGGTCTCGCAATGAGTTATTTTGAGTGGTTAAACAGCTCCTTTCTAGAATAACTGTCCCTTTGCGTAATTCAAGTAGTTTGGGTTATATTTCCCGGTTTCGGGGTTTAGGGAGAATGCTGGAAGCTATGAGCTAGCAGCCGTTTAGGAGAGGTGTGTTGGGCCCAGGCGTTTGTTGCATCGGTTGCTCCTTAACGGGGAACCGGGCTCATTTGCACGTTATCAACGGCCATTGTGCCGGTTCCACCAAAGAGTCCGACTCGCAGGATTCCTTCATTAGCGGATGCTGGAACACGGAAAGTTTTGTTCAATCGATGCCAGGGTTTGGTTCCTTGCACGGGCCCGATCCAGACCATGGTCAGGGGTTGTCGATTTTTGTCGTAGAAGCTGATGGTTAATCCGGCAAACTCATTCACGCTACGACCACTGGCCACGTTGTCGGCCTGGAACCAGCCGGAGACTTTCAATTGGCTGATTTTACTCCCCTGGATGGGAAATCCCTGGATGATGTGAGCGGCGAGTCCGGCGGTACGATTAGTGAACTTAATGTAGTGTTGTCCCTCGGGTGCCTCATCATCGGTCTCCCAGGTCATCTGCCGTTGGTAGTACCAGCCTGGTAGGAACTTATTTTCCTGGGGCGGCTTTTCAAAATTGCCATTGACGGCTTCCGGACGCAGTGGATCCGGTTGAACTTGGCGGTCTTTTTCAGCCTGGCCCGTCATGGGAACGAACAAGGTCGGACGGAGTGCCTCGGAGACGAGTTTGCCATTTTGCTTACGCATCAGGTACAGCGTCTGCTGAAACCGTTCTCCCACCGGTATGACCATCAGGCCACCTTCCTTGAGCTGTGTAACCAGTGGCTTGGGAATGTCCTCGGGCGAACAGGTGACGATGATCTTGTCGAAGGGTGCATGTTCTGTCCAGCCTTTGAATCCATCACCGATACGAGTATGAACATTCTGGTAGTTGAGTTGCTGGAGGACCCGTTTAGCGTTACGTCCGAGGGCCGGAACGATTTCAATGGAATAGACTGATTTTACGAGCGGGCTGAGGATTGCCGCCTGGTAACCGCTACCGGTACCGATTTCGAGGACTCGATCGGTTGGCTGAGGATCAATCGATTCTGTCATGTAAGCCACGATAAACGGCGATGAGATCGTTTGTCGATCGCCGATGGGTAAGGCCATATCAAGGTAGGCATAACGACGATACTTGCGATCGACGAATTCATGACGTGGCGTGGCAGCAGCACTGCGCAAGACACGAGGATCCTTGACTCCGGCTGCAACCAGGGCTTCCTGGACCATGCGCTGGCGAGCTTCCTGGTAGTTTCCTTCTGATTGACCGTAAACGGGATATGCCAGGTTGGCGACTAACAGCATTGCCAGCAAGCGAAGATAATGGGGGTACGTTTCCATGCCGGGAGACCCTGTCATTTGAGGCGTAACGCGTGTGAAGAAATACCAGGACGCGGGGACCACCCTCGGGAGCGTCCGCTGTTCCTTTTAGTATAACGATTTGGGGTAAAGTCTAAACGTTATTTGTGGAGGGTGGTTCATAAATCTACGGGAAAGGGGGGGGTTGCGAGTCCATGTTTCCTCTGTAACACTGCGTCGATTACTTTCTGTGGGATTGAACGGCTTTGGGATTGAAAGGCGAAACGATGGCAATGAAAACCAACTATGTCAAGGAAAAGCTAAGTCGTGGTGAGCCAACCTTTGGTACATGGCTTTCTCTTGGTGACCTTTATGCGACCCGTGTGATCTCTCGTCTTGGCTTTGACTGGTTGACGCTTGATATCGAGCATTCGGCGATTGATTGGGCCCAGGCAACCATGATTTTTGGTGCGATTGCAGATGCGGGGTGTGTTCCCCTGGCGAGAGTTCCGGAAGGTAGTCATCATTACATCAAGCGTGTCCTGGATGCTGGAGCGATGGGAATCGTGGTTCCGATGGTCGATACGGTGGAGCAAGGTCAAGCAGCGATTGCGGCTGCGAAATATCCTCCTACGGGCAATCGCAGTGCAGGTGGTGGGATGCATTCCCTCAACCTGGGTTGTACCGCCGGGGAATACTACCAACGGGCCAATGACGAGATCCTGGTGGTATTGCAGACAGAAAGTCCGCAAGGAGTGGAGAACGCAGAAGCCATTTACAGTTTGCCGGGTTGCGATGCGATTTTTATCGGGCCCAATGACCTGCGGTTCCAGATGCGTGGTCCGGATGGCCAGGATCCTTCGGCAGAAGAACATGAGGCGATGATCCAGCGGGTCATCGAGGTCGGGAAACAGGTGGGGACTCCCACGGGGATTCATGCCATGGATCCAGCCTCCGCGTTGGAACGAGCTGACCAGGGAATGCAGTTCCTGGCCATTGGCAGTGAGTTGCGATTCATGACCCATGCTGCCCAGGAAGCGGTTAAGACTGTCTTTCCGGAAGAAGAAGCCCAGGATGTGGCACGCTATTGATGGCCACGGTCTTCCCTGGGAAGTCCCCTGCCCTGCTTCCAGGCAAGCGGAATGAAGCCCCAGTGGCTGGCCGTTCTCGTTGCCGAAAGTGGCTTACTGGAACTTGATGGCAAATTTCCGATTGTCGCGTATGACTTCGGTTGACCAGCGGTATTCTCGGTCCCCAAGCAGTTCCCGGGTCGACTCAAAGTACGTTCCGATGCCTGCCAGGTCTTCCGCGGAGATATCACGTGTTCGTTTTCGGTTGGCGGAAATGGCCAGCAGGGCAAATCGACCGCCGGCGGGGAGATTGATGCGGAATTCACCTTTCACGTCTGCCTGGGAATAAGCACCGCCAATTCTCTTGATTTCTTCCAGGCCGGGTTGGGTGGGTTCCAGGTCCTCGATAGCGACTTTCGTGGTAGGAAATGTTTCACGTGGTAGCAGGAAAATGCTGCAATCATCATCTGAAATAGTCAGGCCATCTTCGGAAACATAGGTGACTTTGCCAGTGATTATGGCCGGCTGCAAGCCGGCTGCGCCCTGGTCGTCCTGCAGTCCACCCTGCTGTCCTACCAGGAGTCCCAGCGAGAAGGCCGTGACGGCCAGTACCAGCAGCAGGCCTCCCTGGAGATAAAGCACATGACGAGGTACCGCGAGGTTTGCAGGATTTATTGGTTGACTTTCCAGCTTCCGAGATCTCGCCAGCTTTTGTTGATGAGCGACCTTGGAAGCCTCGTTTGGTGGTAAGTCAAAGACTTCAAACTCGGAAAACGGATTCGTAGCGACAGGTGTTTTCGCATCTGCCGTTTTCTTTTTCTTGTTCGGGGGGCTGGGCCGGGGTTTTTCCGGAACCGTTAATTGCTCTTGGCACTTCGGGCAAACAGCCGTTGTGTTGGCGCGCTTGGAGGGCACGCTCAGGCGTCGATTGCAGTGCGGGCAGGAAAACGTGATCGGCATGAGTTGGCGATATTGACCTCGGTCAGGCCAGATGCGGGTTATGTGGTGTGGCTCGGACTAGAGTTCTGAATCGGATGATCCGGCAGAGGAATCGATGGCATGAAACCCCAGGGTGATGAGTAACAGGATCAGGTCGATCACCGTGGCCATCAGGCAGACCATCGAAACCCACCATAACACTTTCGAGGCAGCCAAATCCCCGGTTGAGGCGGTCAAAGCATAGCCACTGATAGTGACCAGGAACGTTGCATTTAACACCACGAAAATGATGAGCAAGTAATTCAGTGCGCGACGTAACATTAGCGTGTCCTCGTGTTCTTACCCAGAAACGCTATTTTTGCCTACTTGTTTTCCCGGTGTCAATGGACAGGTGCCCCAGATGCTCTGGTGATTTAGGCGTATTCTGTCGTATGCTACCGGAAGAAGTGGATAGATTCGGCGAGTCAGTAGATGCCAGTTGGTCAGTAAAATTGCGTGGAATTAGTGTGAACCGCTATAATTTATCCGGATATCCAGGCGCATCTGTCATGGCATTTGTGCTGCGGTTGGATCTGTTTTGACTGGTCCAGGTGCGTGAGATCGGAGAGGAAGCATGAAAGTTTTTTCAGGGTTTACCTGGTGGACAGCAGTCGCCTCGGTGGCTGTGCTGGTCGCACCTCCTGTTCAAGGCGCCGTTTATACGTTGAAAAACGGCATGCAAGTGGAGGGACTCCCAGGTAAAATTGCTTCCCTGGGATCGGACCTGATCAAGCCGGATGGCGGCCAGGGTGAGTCGTCTCCCAAGTTGATTCTCTTTGCGGATGACGGGATCCGTCGTACTTTTTTCTCAACGTACCAGTTGCATTCGGCAGTACCTTCCCCGCAGGCTAATATCGAGAAGATCGAAATTCGTCAGCGTGTTGCTACCACCGGTCGTCGGATTGGTAGTATCGGTGCCATTCTGCGAGTGACTCCCTTTGATCAGTTTGGTCGTCGTGTCTTCACGATCAAGTCCGTTCGGGGACCGATTGATATCCTGCAGGGTATTACGGAGATCACTCCCACCTATACGAAAGTCCAGGGCCTGATTGCCAAGGATTCTTTCGTATGCGAAACGAGGATTGCGACCAGTTCAATTCCTGCGTCGACATTATCGAAGGTCCTCAAACGCCAATTGGATATGGATAAGCCGGGCGATCGTCTGCGTATTGTGCGTCTGTACATGCAGGGTCAGCGCTACCAGGATGCGCTCGCGGAACTGGAGGCCGCCATCGAGAAGTTTCCCGGGCTGAGCAATTTGAATGATCAGGTCAAGCAGCTTCGCCAACGACTGGCGGAACGCTTGATTCGCGAGATTGAATTTCGACGGGAAGCGGGACAGCACGAGCAGGTCTATGCCTGGCTCAGTAATTTTCCCAACCAGGGAGTGGCTGTGGAAACGCTGTTGTTAGTTCGAGACATGCTGAAGGAATACGAGACACAGGAAAAACAACGCCAGAAAGTCTTGATGTTATTTGAATACCACCTGGCCCAGGTAGCGGATGCCAATATTAAGAAGAAAATGATGCCGATCCTGGACGAAATGAAGCTGGAATTGAATCTAAATACGCTGGATCGAATGGCTGATTTCCTGCGACTTGCTGATGACCAGAATCTCAGTTCTGATGCCAAGTTGGCGTTGGCTATCAGTGGATGGTTAATGGGAGCGGGTGAGGGAACCGAAA
>JAZADA010000504.1:0-8478 GCA_036124135.1 Planctomycetota bacterium
AGAGAGTAACCGCCAATTTCTTACTGCCTTGCAGCAAGGTCAGTTCACCATCAACGTGGGGTGAGCGGGGCCGGCAGTGGAGTGGCCGGTGAAGGTTGGGAGGGAGCGGGGGCAGGTGCCTCCTGCGGAGCCGGGGCTGGTTTGAATCGTGCCGCATGAAACTGCCGGTTAAACAGGCCTGGATCGAACGGATCGACACTCTGTGGCAGCCTCTTGGGGTGATTGGCTTCCTGTTCCGGAGTCGTCGTGGCTTGCTTCTGTGTGTCGAGGGGAGTCATTGGAGTTACCTGGCCCGGAGGAGCCGCGAGGGCCGGCGGCTCATTGGTGGGTGCGGGTAATTGCCGGGGCTGGGAAAGGATCGTTGCTGGCGGTTCGATTTCCCGAGGTGCCGTAGGACTGGTTTTTCTTGCCGTGTTGCGGGCCCAGTTAACAAGCCGCTGGTACTGATCCCATTCACGCTGGGTAAAGAGCGTCGGGGCTCCACCGTGTGGGGCCGTGGTAATGTTGAGCAGCGGGCTCTGGTCTGGGTTCTGGGGCGTCAGTGTTTTCCAGGTCGAGTAGAAATTGCGTTGTGTATAACGGGTCGGGATGGCCCGCCCTCGTGGAGGTGCAATTAACTTGAAAGAGGTCTTGGACTGAGCACCATGGCACGTGGTCGTGCTGCACGTATTAAGCAGTAACGGTTGAACGAAACCAGCAAATTCCTGCATGTTGGTGCCGGAGATTTCTTTTAGTAGCTGATCCATTTCCGGACGTGCGTTGGGTAGCGATGATACGACCCGTGGGGCCATGGTTCTTGCGACCGGACGCCTGGCGAGTTCCAGTCGTCGCTTCAGATCGTTCCAGCGTGCGCGAGACCGTGGTTGCACGGGGCGCGCACGCAGCAAGTGCTCAGCTTCCGGTAGAAGCCCGTGACGCAGGGACCATTCCGCCAGGTCGAGTTGACCAGCGGTATCGGTGGCTACAAGCGAGGCGAATTTCAGCCGATAGAGCTGCTGGAGATTCTTTCCATGGAACTCCACGGAATCGACGCGAATGCGGATTTCGGCCGATTCGCCGAGTGTGACCAGGTAGCGATCGCCGTCGCGAAGGATGTTGCCTGAAATCACCTGGCCGTTACGCAAGGCGAGGACCCCTGGGGCAGGACCCGTGAGAGGATTTTGTGCCGAAGCAGTGGAGATAGCTAAGGCACTGATCAGCATCAGGAGATAGCGACGGAGAGCAGCGGATTTCATGGTCGTGGGAAAGTAGGTAATTCACCAGTACCGGTCAAGATCAACTGTCGCCGATCCCTGGGAGCAGCGTGGTCCTGATGGCGTCCTGGGCACAGGCAGCTTATAATCGTGTCCGGAGCTGCTGGCGTGACGTCACCGGGCTGCTAAGTTCGTTTAAAGGAGAATGTTAGGTGAATCAGGATAGCCATGATCCCCGTTGGTGCGTGCTTTATGAAGGCCGCGTCCAGGGTGTCGGTTTTCGCTACACGGTCTCGACGATTGCGAAGTCTTTTCCGGTCAGGGGATATGTTCGGAACTTGCCTGATGGCCGAGTGGAAGTGGTTGTGGAGGGGGATCGCAGCGACGTGGAGGGGTTTCTAGGGGAAATTCGGGCTGCCCGGGCAGCTGGCATCAAGCAGGAGACGCAGTGCGAGATGCTTGGCACCGGCGAGTTCACGGGTTTTACTGTCCGGATGTAAAACATTTCAGTTAACTGACTTATCTCGACGAACCAATCTGTATGGACCCCGTAGAAGGAAGTTCATTCCTGGGCCCCGCGCGGAGAGGAAACCTGATTTCGGGCGAGACAAATAAGAATCATGAATGATTTACTGTTGTTGTCAGCAATGTTGGAGTTGAGTGAGAAACTGGTCAGTTGGCTCACCCCGTTGTGGTTGCTGGGGGTTGGCGTCGTGATGGGCCTGTTGTCATTCCTCGTGATTTGGGCAGTGGCCGCGGTGATCTCGCGGCTCGGTCCGATCGGTCGAATCGGTGCCGATCGTGGGCGCACCATGCGTTGGTCGACCATCGTGACCGTGGTGCTGGGATCCATTGGGGTCGGGCTGTTGGCCATGAAGCAATGGGACAACCTCGCGGGCGGTAACGACGGTAGTACGCTGGCGGCAATGGGCCGATTGTTCAGTCTTGCTTTACCGGCACTGATCGCGCTATGGCTGGGAGTTTTCGGATTCTTGATGTTGGTCTGGCGCCGCACGGTACAGGAAATACCACAGGCTATTATCGAGGGGGTTCTGTGGCCGATCCTGGTCGCGTCTATCTTTCTCGTGGGGTTTGGGTTCATGGGTTTCTTTGCTACCGAGGCCCCGGTAGATATCCTTAAGACACTCGGTCGCCTGAATGCCGTCGGCACCAGCGAGCATGAATTTTCCCTGGAGGCGAGCCCGGAAGTCGAGGAAGCGGATGTTCCTCTCCAGGCTCGGTCCGTACCATTTCGCTATAGCGAGATCGTCTCGTTGTCCGTGTATACCGATCAACGAATCACCGTCACCCGGGATAGTGCCTCGTCGGAATCGTTTGGCCAGAGCGTGGAAGTACTTCCCGAGGAGGATTTCGAGGTTCCCCTGGTAGCCCTGCTGGCGGGGGCTGAGAGCGATGATGTTATCGAGCAATTACATTTTGGTAATCCCAGCGCGACCAAGGCCCAGGTCAAGGTGACCGTGCGCACGGCAGTCGTTTATCCCCAGGTGTGGGTGATACCCTGGACAGCGGGCTGCCTGGTATTTATTTTCCTGCTGTATATCGTTCAACGGGTGGCGTTCCCGCGACTCTCAGCTGTGGCATTGTCGACATACAAGTCGGAAGTTGCTCAGCCGCTCTTCTCGATGTTGCTGGGAATTGGTGCGTTGGCCCTGATTCTCTTTATCTGGATTCCCTACAACACGTTTGGGGAAGATATCAAGATGCTCAAGGACACGGGCCTGACCCTGATCATGGTCTTGAGTATCCTGCTGGCGCTCTGGGCGGCCAGCACCTCGGTCTCGGAAGAAATCGAAGGGCGCACGGCGCTTACCGTGTTATCCAAGCCCCTGACGCGACGCTCTTTCGTACTGGGTAAGTTTGTCGGCATTACCTGGACAGTGGCCCTGATGTTCATCGTGCTGGGTGTCGTTTTCATCCTGGTTGTTGCTTACAAGCCGATTTTTGATGCCAAGGAGAATACCACGGCAACACCACCCTGGCAGCTTTGTTTCCAGGAGATGATGCACGTGGTCCCCGGGTTGCTGTTGGCCTTCATGGAAACCGTGGTGCTTACCGCGCTGAGCGTGGCGATCTCGACCCGCTTGCCACTGCTGGCCAACTTCACGATCTGCTTGTCGATCTATGCCCTCGGGCACCTGACGCCGATGATCGTACAGAGTTCAATGGGGAGTTTTCCCATTGTAGGATTCTTTGGCCAATTGATTGCTACGGTCTTCCCCAACCTGGATCACTTCAATATGCAGGCTGCCGTGGCAGCAGGTGTGGGGGTGCCCTCCGCTTACCTGGGATGGGCGTTCATCTATTGCCTGATCTATACCGTCATCGCAGTGCTGCTGGCACTGGTAATGTTCGAGGATCGCGACCTGGCCTAATCGTGGTGGCGAGGTGGGTTAGCCAGCCTTGCGTCGGGGAAGCTGGTCCTCAGCGGGGTCCTGGGTAGGTATTCCCCTGGAGTGCGCGAGTGCTTTTAGCGCGGAGATGTCAGCCGGCCGATTGGGTCCCACCTGCTGCTGGTGAGCGGCGATTTTCTGCAAGATCTGTTCCGCCACAGCAATCGTGTTGCGGGCCTGCCAGCCCGGTACATCGACGGGGCGGCCATGGCTGATAGCCTGGGCAAACTGCTGCTGCTCCAGGAGGATCGCGTTGGTCGGTTCCAGCGTGATTTCTTCGATCGGCAGCAGTTCCTGGAAGAGGGTTTGCTGGAGATTCTCTTGCTGCTCGTCGCTTATCGTACCGTCAAGTAATTCGGCGGATGCGGTGACCCGGGTCGCGCTGGGGGCCGTAAAGTCCAGGGAGACGAAACCCGTGCTGGTAAAGACCCGCATGGTCCGCTGTGCTTCAAAACTGGTGCGGGAGGCACTCAGGTTAGCCACCATTCCATCAGCAAACTGCAATCGAGCCTGGGCCATATCTTCGTGTGGACCGATCACCGGCATGCCGATCGCGTCGATGCGAATCAACTGGCTGCGAGTCAGGTTCAGGACCAGGTCCAGGTCATGAATCATGAGGTCCAGGACGACACCGATGTCGGTCGACCGACCCGTGTAACCACTGGAGCGTACGGCTTCGATGTAACGCGGGCCCAGGAGACTTTCGCGGACTGCGGTGAAGGCTGGGTTAAAGCGTTCCACGTGTCCGACCTGGAGAGTTCGCTTGTTGACCTGGGCTGCGCGGACCATGGCCGTGGCCTCCTGGACGTTGGAAGCCATTGGTTTTTCTACCAGCAGGTGCAGGCGCTGTTGCAGCAGGGGTAGGGAAATGTCGTGGTGCAGGTGGGTCGGTGCCGCAACGATGGCTGCGTCCAGCCGCCCCTCGAGTTGATCGATGTGAGAGAAGGCTGGTACGCCGAGGTCCTGGGCGACCTTTTGGCGAGCCTCGTAGACGGGATCGACGACGCCGACGACGTTGTAGGCTGGCTGATCAGCGAGTAACCGCGTGTGAATGCGGCCCAGGTGACCTGCTCCGATAACGGCAATATTGATCTGTGTCACGCGGCTCTCCTACGCTCTCGCCCGCGTCCATGTCGGCCTTCTTGCTGGGTTTGGACGTAACTGAGCAAGTGATTAACTGCCGGGACAAGGTTGCCGTTGGCACGCAGGATTTCGCGGGCGTGGTCCAATCCGACCTTGGCTCGATAGAGTACGCGATGGGCTTCTGAGAGAGCCCGGATATCATCGGATGTGAAATCGTTTCTTTTCAAGGCAACAATATTGATACAGCGTGGTCGTGCCGGCACGCCGTCGACCAGCATGTAGGGAGGCACATCGTGCAGCACGCGACTCAGGCCGCTAACGAAACTGTAGCTGCCAATGGAGGCAAAGTGATGGACGGCCGCTCCGCCCGAGAGTGTCGCACGGTCGTGTACGTGTACGTGGCCGCCCAGCAGCGTGGCGTTGGCCATGATGACCCAGTTGCCGACGCGGCAGTCATGGGCAATGTGGGAACAGGCCATGAAGTAACAATGGTTTCCCACCGTCGTGCGGCCTTCTTCTTTCTCGCTGGCGCGATTCACGGTCACGCCTTCTCGGAAAATGTTGTGATCGCCGATCTCGACACGGGTATCCCCCCCCTGGTAACTCAAGTCCTGGGGCGCGGCTCCGATAACGACACCTGGGTACAGTTCATTGTGTTCGCCAAGCGTCACGTGGCCAGTAAGGGTAACGTTGTTTAATAATCGCGTGCCGGATCCGATAGTGACATCGGGGCCGACCATGCAAAACGGGCCGATCTCAACGTCGGTTCCCAGTTCTGCCCTGGGGTCCACGACCGCGTGATCAGAAATAGTGGTTGCCATGATCTCTCAGTTGCTAAATAGTTGATGCGATATAAGGAATGTAAGTGGTGACTCGTTGCCTGGGCGTCCAGGTGGTTTTTGGTTGGGGTGTCAGGAAGCCGCTCTCCGTGACGAGGTTTGAGTGTCGTAAAGCCGACGTAGTTCCCTGCCCAGCGTGGCGTTCAAATGATGTCCGCTACGATGGGCGATGAAATGTCCAACTAGCTCGATGCCACAAAGCGCCAGGTCCCCGACCACGTCCAGGGCCTTGTGTCGGGCACATTCATCGGGAAAACGAAGCCTGTTTTCGATGGGGCCCTGCGATCCAAAAACGAGCAGGTCCTGGCTGGTGACTCGCAAGCCGAGTCCGAGGGAACGCAGTTGGTCCGCCTCGTCTTCAAGAACGAAGGTACGGGCCGGTGCCAGGGTGTCCAGGAAGGAGTCGCGGGTGACCAGTTGGCAAGCAGTCTGGCTCGAAATTGGACTGCCTGGACCGTAGTCCAGTTGGTATTCGACAGTCATTCCCTGGGCAGCCGGTCGGGCTTCCAGCCAGGCATCCTCATCGCCAACCCGTATCACGCTGGTAACCTGGTAGCGTGGTTGAGTGGCCGATAGCCAGCGGATGCCGACCCGCTGGATTGCTTCCGCAAAGGGCAGGCTGGACCCATCGCACCCCGGCATCTCGCTTCCCGTAGCCCAGATTTCACAGTTGTCTACGTGCATCCCGGCGAGGGCAGCCATCACATGTTCCACCATTTCTACGGAAGCATCATCCAGTACCAGGTTGGTACGCCGCGGTTTGTCGATCCGCAGGTCAACCCGCGCGGGGATGCGTGGGTTGCCAGGAAGGTCTTCACGAACGAACACGATTCCCGTGTCAGCTGCAGCCGGCCGGAATTCAAGCTGTATGTCCTGGCCGCTCCAGAAGCCGTAACCCGTGACCGAGACACGGTCAGCGAGCGTACTCTGCTGGCGAAGCGAACTGTCAAAGGGGGTAGCCATCAATCAGGTAATCCAAACTCGGGGTAGAACGGATGGTGACTTGGTTTCCATCCGTGGAAACAGGTTGGCCGGGCAAGGGATGCCTCGCTCCCGTTGGCGGGAGCAAGGATTGCAATGCTGACCGTCATCCATTAACGATTTCCGGGCTTGGAAGGCAACACGGGCCGGGTACCGATATTCTGCGGTGGCAATCCACGGTTAAGGTTGTCCAGTACGAACTTCGTGATGTCCATGCTGCGTTGATATACGACAGCTCGATTAACACCCTTCAGAACAGAATCGCGACTGGCAGGATCAATGGGCTTGCTGTCAAACCGAAGGACCAGGTCGATGTTATGGCGTTGAGCAAAACTGCTGACCTGCGCCATCACCTCGCCGTAAGCCTGGTGGTACACCTTTGCTTCACGTCCCAGGATGCTTTTTCGCTTGAGTTGCATCGCAACCTGGAGGTCCGCCTGCATGCTGGCGACCTTCTTCTCCATTTGTGCATAAGCCGTGCTGCCGGCCTTGTATTCCTGGAGTTCAGTGATGTTGTCGTTGATCTCTTTGCGTTTTCCGCGAAGTTCCTGGTCGAAGGCTTCAATATCCTTCTTGATCTCGTCCATCATCGCTTTGAAACGTTGGTGATTCTGAAAAACCTCGCTAATGTCGATTACGGCAACACGCGAGTAACGAGAGGCATCCTGGGCATTGGCCAGTGGTGCGAACACTCCGCCAATGAGCAATGTACAGGCAGCTAGACAAATCAGTCGTTTCACGTTCAGCACTCCTTGCTGTCAGAGAAAATCCGGTTGGGTAAGTTACAATCCAATCGACCGCATCCTTGGGTCGACGTTGCTCGTGGTGCTCAGCTTCAAGTACCGAGAGTCACTCGAGCGGGCGGTATTGTGCCGAGAATCGGCTTGTGCGTAAAGACCAGAAAATCACTTTGTGCGTCCGGTTTTCCAGTGGCAAGATGCTAGCACTGAAGGGTCGAGACGAGGGTTCGTCTGCATTAGCGAGGGTTGCCGAGCGTGATGGTCAGCATCTTTGGCTTACCCTTGCGTAATACGGTGACAGGGACCTTGTCGCCGCCCTTGAATTTCCGCAGTGCACTATCGAAATCTTCAATGCCCCCGATTTTGTATTTTCCCAATTTGATGATGATATCCTTGGGCTTAAAGCCAGCCTTTTCAGCGGGCCCTCCCGGGCTGACACCGGTCAGGGGCAGGCCCTCGGCGTCATCGCTGTAATCTGGGATGCTGCCGAAGTAGGGTCGGTCGCCGCCTCCCCCGGTTACGTTGCGTTTAACTTCGGATTTCTGGAACTTGGGGCGCTTGGGCAAGGCATCGATTTGCTGAACAATGTCGACCACCATGTGAGTGATGCGGTCCATGCCTTCCAGGTTGAGTAAATTGAAGTCGTCACTGGGGCGGTGGTAGTTCGAATGCAATCCCGTAAACATGTGCAGGACGGGAATTCCCTTCAGGTAAAAAGACTGGTGGTCGCTGGGGCCCATGCCTCCAGGTTTCTTGGTGAGATCGAATTCGTAAGTTTTGTTGAGCTTATCGATCAGGCCTTCCATCATGTCGGCGGTCTGGGTTCCCTGGATAATTAACTTGTTCTCGGTTAGTCGCCCGACCATGTCCATGTTAACCATGGCAACGGTATCCTCCAGGGAAAATCGAGGTTCACGTACGTAGCGAGCGCTACCCAGGAGCCCTCGTTCTTCGCCGGAGAAGGCGATGAAGACGATGCGACGCTTGGGCTTGAAGCCTGGCTGGGCAAGACGGTGAGCGACTTCCAGCAGGCTGGCCGTACCGCTGGCATTGTCATCGGCACCGTTGTGAATCTCTTTGGTCCAGGGAGCCAGCGACCCCTGGCCACCCATCCCCAGGTGATCGTAGTGCGCGCCCACGATGATCGTTTCATGAGCCAGTGGCCCCTCGGCTTCCAGGACGCCGATCACGTTCTTGACCGTGGCCCGCTTGGCAACCACCTGTGCCTTGC
>JAZADA010000505.1:0-2322 GCA_036124135.1 Planctomycetota bacterium
GCCATCGTGATGCGCCGCCTGATTCGTTCCTTGCCCACTCGCCAAGGTGTCCTGGGAGTGGCCACATGCGACAAGGGATTGCCAGCCATGATGTTGGCACTGGCCGGTTCCTCATCCCTGCCCGGGATTATCGTCCCGGGAGGTGTGACTTTGCCGCCGATCACCGGCGAGGATGCTGGCAAAGTTCAAAGCATCAGTAGTCGCTACGTGCATGGAGAAATATCACTGCAGGATGCAGCTGTCGCCGGCTGTGCTGCCTGCGCAACACCGGGCGGTGGTTGTCAATTCCTGGGTACTGCCGCGACCAGCCAGGTCGTTGCCGAGGCGCTCGGAATGACATTACCCCACGCTGCCCTTGCTCCCAGCGGCCAGGGAATCTGGCTGCAAACAGCTACCACCAGTGCCGCTGCTCTCATGCAAATGAGCGCTGCCGGAATGGCCCTTGCAGATATCCTGTCGCCAGCCTCACTGCGTAATGCCATGGTAGTTCATGCGGCCTGCGGTGGTTCCACCAACCTGTTATTACACATACCTGCCATCGCGCATGCTGCCGGCCTGGAACGACCTTCGGTGGACGACTGGAACAAGATTAATCGCTCCGTCCCGCGATTTGTTGATGTTTTACCTAACGGTCCTGAAAATCACCCCACGATCCAGCTGTTTCTCGCCGGTGGCGTTCCCGAAATCATGTTACACCTGCGCGAGATGGATTTACTGGACCTTCAGGCCCTCACCGTTACTGGCCAGCGACTGGAAACGGTCCTCCAATGGTGGGAAACATCTGAACGACGTCAACACCTGCGAGACCACTTACAGGAACAGGACGGAATCGATCCCGACAATGTCATTCTCCCTCCTGCCCGCGCACGCGAGAAAGGCTTGACCAGCACGGTCTGCTTCCCGGTCGGCAACCTGGCACCCCAGGGATCCGTCATCAAGGCCACGTCGATTGATCCAGCGGTGGTCGACGAGGATGGTGTTTACCGCAAGCGTGGCCCCGCACGCGTCTTTACACGTGAACGAGATGCGATCGCCGCCGTCAAGGGGCAAACCGATCATCCCTTGAAAGCCGGTGACATCCTGGTCCTGGTCGGACGCGGCCCGCTCGGATCCGGCATGGAAGAAACTTACCAGATCACCTCGGCCTTGAAGTTCCTTCCCTGGGGCCGTGAAGTTGCCGTCCTGACCGATGCCCGTTTCTCCGGCGTGAGTACCGGTGCCTGTATCGGCCACGTGGGCCCAGAAGCCCTCGCGGGAGGTCCGCTCGGTAAGGTCAAGGACGGTGACTTGATTGAAATCATCGTCGACCGCAACCAGTTGACCGGGTCCGTCGACCTGGTCGGTGACGGAGATCGCGAGTTCACTGCTGAGGAAGGGCATCGCATCCTGCAGCAGCGCCCGACACGTGCTGGCTTACAACCCGATATCGATCTTCCCGGGGACACGCGACTCTGGGCAGCCCTGCAGAATGCCGGTGGTGGAACCTGGGGCGGCTGTGTCTACGACATCGACCGGATCCTCGAGGTCCTGGCCGCTGGAGAAAAAGCACTGGAAGTGGAAGGACAAGACTGATTCCATGACCCGCTTGTTACTCGTGATGAATCAGGGCAGAATAAACCTGCAACGGTTGGACACGAGCCACGGTACCTAGCGGGAGATATCACCATGAATTCACTGCCTCACCCCGAGATACGAGAACGCTCCGTACCGCGTTATCAAATCGCGTGGCAATCCCTCTTGCTGATCATCCTGATCACAATGCCACGGATCAGCCTCTCGGCCGAGACCGCGACACCACGCATTGATCCCAGCGGGATCCACGGCTCCCTGGTGATTGCCGGCGGCGGAGGCTTACCGGACCAGGTCATGGACCGGTTCGTAAAGCTGGCTGGTGGAGAAAAAGCACACCTGGTAATTATCCCAACCGCTTCACGTCGTGCCGACGAGGAAGATACCAAGTCATTACTGGCATCCTGGCAGGATCGCAAATCTGCATCGTTAACCCTGTTACATACGCGGTCACGTGACCAGGCGAATGATCCCCAATTCCTCAAACCCCTGGCCCGCGCCACGGGAATCTGGTTCACCGGAGGTGTTCAATCACGGGTTACCGAAGCCTACCTGGGGACCTTGCTGGAGAAGGAACTGGCCAATCTTCTCAAACGCGGCGGCGTGATCGGCGGCAGTTCCGCAGGCGCAGCGATCCAATCACGTGTGATGATCGCCAGTGGCCGTGACGTGGCCAATCTGCAGCCGGGTTTTGACCGGCTGCCAGGAACGTTTTTTGATAAACATTTCCTGGCCCGTAAACGACAGGCTCGA
>JAZADA010000506.1:0-10891 GCA_036124135.1 Planctomycetota bacterium
CGAACTATGCTGAGGCTCATGTAACCCAGGGCATCATCTCCCTGTTGCAGGGGAATTTCAAACGTGGCTGGCTGGCCTACGAATGGCGACGGCAGTGTTCCGAGTTTTCGATATCAGAGTACCAGGAGCCCGTGTGGGATGGATCGTCACTGGAAGGCAGGACGATTCTGGTACATCATGAACAGGGACTGGGAGACATGATTCAATTCGTACGGTACGCAACCATCTTCGCGAGGCAGGGTGCGAGAGTCATTGTCAAAGCGCAGAAGTCGCTGGTGAAGTTGTTGGAACCTTTTCAAGATATTGACACGCTGGTGACCGACGATAGCGAGTTGCCGGAGTTCGACGTACATGTTCCGATGCTCAGCATTCCCGGGAAGTTGCAGACGACCTTCGACAATATCCCGACCGATATCCCTTACTTGCAAGCGGACGAGTCACTTGTCGACCAATGGCGTGAACGGCTGTTGCCATACGATGGCTTTAAAGTTGGTATCGTGTGGCAAGGTAGCCCTTGCTTCGAGACCGATCCACAGCGGTCGATTCCGGTGGAGTACTTCTTTCGCCTCGCTGGCATCCCCGGTGTTCGCTTGTTTAGCTTGCAGAAAGGATACGGGGCTGAACAACTCGAGTCCCGTCCGGATAATATCCATGTCGTTGACTTTGGAGAGGATCTGGATGGCGCTGCCGGCCCCTTCATGGATACCGCTGCAATCCTGCGCAACCTTGACCTGTTAATTAGCTCTGATACCAGTGTACCGCATCTCGCCGGTGCTCTTGGTGTGCGTTCTTGGGTTGCATTAAGCCTGTGCCCGGACTGGCGATGGTTCCTGGACCGGGAAGATTCACCCTGGTATCCGACGATGCGACTGTTCCGTCAGGAGAGGCTGGGGGAGTGGGATAACGTCTTTGACCGAATTGCCACGGATCTCGCAGCCGAGGTCGGTGCAGATCCACCCCCACCTACGGTTATCCAGTCGTTGGAGACTGACCGTCAGGGCTAAACAGTATTTGATTACCTCAAGCAAGGTCGAGACGGTTACATCGGTCACTGACTTGAGGAATATGTGAGCCATGGATCAACGTGGAAATGATCCTGGTTGCTACTCGGGAGTGACGTAAGCTGCGGTGATCCCACCGTCCACGGTGAACTCGCTGCCGGTCACGTAGGAGGATTCGTCAGAGGCCAGGTAGAGTGCTGCTTGTGCCATCTCGCGAGCCTGGCCAAACCGACCCAGCGGTACGTGTACCAATCGTCGCTGTTTTTTTTCTTCCGTGTCCAGGAACTTCAGTAACATCTCGGTATGCAAAGGTCCCGGGCAGAGCGCATTGACGCGGATGTTCTCTCTCGCATGGACGACTGCCAGTTCACGTGTCATGGCCAGGACCCCCCCCTTGCTGGCCGTGTATGCCAACTGCGGTGTGGCGGCACCCAGCAGGGCGACGAAGGAAGCCGTGTTAATAATCGAACCACCGCCATTGCGCCGCAGCGCCGGGATACCGTACTTGCATCCCAGGTAGACGCCTTTCAGGTTGATCTGCATTGTCAGATCCCAGACCTCTTCGCTGGTGTTGACCGCATCGTCATCGCGACTGTCCATGATGCCCGCGTTATTAAACAGGATGTCCATCTTCCCAAAAGCAGATTCGGCCTGGTTGATCATCGCTTCACAGTCACTGGCAAGGGAAACATCCGCGTGGACATAAAGTCCCCGGCCCCCTTCCTCGAGAATTCCCTGGATCGTTTGTTCCCCCTCGGCGTCATTCACGTCGACCGCCACCACCTGGGCCCCCTCGCGAGCAAACAGGGTGGCTGTCTCGCGACCAATCCCACTGGCCGCACCTGTGATCACGGCGACCTTGTCTTGCAGTCGTGTCATCTGAAAAAATCCTTGGCAAGATAGTAAAAAAATGCGGCTACTGTTCGGTTAATCCTGGACGTGTTGTCGACAGATTTCAATGAAGGCAGAAAAGATGCGTTGTTGAATGGGATCCGTCGCCGCTGTCAGTTCGGGATGCCATTGCACGGCAATCAACTCGGGATGATTGGCCATCTCGAGAGCCTCGATGGTTCCATCCGGTGCGCGCCCGACGATCGTTAATCCAGCAGCCACGTCACCGATTGCCTGGTGATGCCAGGAAGCGGCTGAAAAAGTGGTTTCCTGGTAAATCCCGGCCAGGCGAGAATCGGTTGCCAGTTCGATGGCATGCTCGGTCGGCGCACGCGGGACAAGACAGTGCGCGGTCTTGTCTTCGATGAGATCCGGCAAGTGTTCGATCAAGGTGCCTCCCAGGGCCACGTTGATTACCTGCAGACCACGACAAATTCCCAGCAGCGGCAACTGCTGCTCCAGGGCCCATGATACGAGCTTGAATTCAAGCTCGTCCCGATCCTCGTCGACTGCGTAAACTTCCGGGTGGCCGCTGCTTCCGTAGCGGTCCGGGTTCACGTCACCCCCCCCGGCCAGCAGCAACCCGTCGACCTGGCTGAGTAACGATTCCACCTGGGGTTCGCCTGGTGCCAGCAGGATCGGAATACCACCTGCGGCTCGCACGGCATCCAGGTAAAGACCAGGTATAGAATACCTGCCTTCCTCGTCCCGGGCGTACGTTGTAATTCCAATGGTTACCATGGTCAGCGATCAATCCGTGCCACTAGATGCGCTCAAAATATCGTTTCAGTTCCCAATCCGTAACGGCCTGGTCGTAAGCCGCCTGTTCCGTTCGGAAAAAGTGAGCGTAATGCTCGGTTACGTCTTCTCCCAGGACCCGTTGTACAAAATCACTACCTGCAAATAACTCCGTGGCACTCTTCAAATCAGTGGGCAACTGTCCGGAATCCGCGTTGTAAGCATTGCCGGCAAAAGCCGCTGGAGGCTCGATCTTGTTGGCGATACCGTCGATGCCCGAGGCCAGTAGTCCGGTATAGGCCAGGTAAGGGTTGCAGTCGGCGCCCGGGATACGACATTCGATCCGAAGCGAAGATCCGCTGCCGACTATTCGAAAACCAGCGGTTCGGTTGTCAGCAGACCAGGCCAGCATGGTAGGTGCCCAGGATCCCGATTGAAATCGCTTGTACGAGTTAACATTGGGTGCATAAAAGACCATGAACTCGGCTGCATGCGCGATCCAGCCACCGAGGAACCAACGGAACGTGTCCGAGCAACGGATCGAGTCCAGGGTTTCGTCCCCAACGAAGACATTGGTTGCCTGCTCCTGGTCCCAGAGGCTGAGGTGGATGTGAGAACTGGAACCGGCCATCTGGTCTGATTGCTTGGCCATGAACGTGACACTGCATTCCATCTGCTGCGCAAGTTCCTTGGCACATTGCTTGAGTAACACGTGCCGATCGGCCATCTCCAACACCTCGCCGTGGCGGATGTTTAACTCCTGCTGCCCACGACCCCACTCTCCCTTGGACGATTCAACCGGGATACCACTGAGAGTCAGCGCCTGTCGCAGGCGTTGATTGTAAACCTCGTCACGGCTGCCCTGCAGCATGTGGTAGTCCTCGATGTACCAGCTGGATGGCTCCAGTTGCTGGAATCCTTCACGTCCCAGGGACTGGTAACTGTTCTCGAATAAATAATATTCCAGTTCCGAGGCGGTTTGCGCGGCGTAACCGATCTCGGCCAGTTGCGCTACCTGGGATTTCAGCAACGATCGGGGCGCAATAGGCAACAGCTCGTGTGAGGACTCGCAGGTTACGTCGCAGATCACGACGGCAGTCATGGGAAGCCAGTTGGCTACGCGCAACGTATCCAGGTCCGGTGCCAGGTGGAAATCACCATAGCCGCGATCCCAGTTTGCAAATTGGTATCCGCCCACGGGCTCCATCTCCATGTCGACCGTGAGCAGGTAGTTGCAAGCATGCGTGCCGTCATCCAGCGTGCTCTCCAGGAAATAAGCAGCATCAAAACGCTTGCCCATCAAGCGGCCGTAGAGATCAGGAAAGATTGCTACCACGGTGTTGATCTCCTGGTCGTTGACCATTTGCTGCAACTGCTCGCGGGTTAGAGATGGGCCTTCACTCATCAGCAAATTCCTTCTGTAGTAAAAGATATAATACGCTGGTTATTCCAGCTCTCTTGTTGCCTCGGCCATTAATGCCACTTCCTCCTCGGGCGCCTGGGCAACCAGGTGATGACGACTGTAAAGGAAGAAGTACAGCATAGAGACCAGTAAGAATACACTAACTCCGACCACCGCCGGTCGATAGTCAGGTGTGAAAAAACAAGCAATGAGTGCCAGCAATGACAGCCCGGCACCCAGTGCGGCACCCGGTATTCCCAGCGGACTGCGGTAGGGACGTGGTAGATCGGGTTGCGTGATCTTCAGCTTGATGTAACTGATCATGACCATGCAGTAGGAAATGACCGCACCAAAAACGGCCATGTAAAGCAGCGTGCCGGCAATCTTCGTCTGGCGTTCAGCAACGGGAGCATCGCCCAGCCAGTTGGCCGGTACGATCCGATCCAGCCCGGAGATCATGAAAATACATCCCAGGCCCACGGCCGCTCCCAGCAACAGCGCCCGATGGGGAGTTTGGAATCGACTGGTCTTGGAAATCCAGCGAGGAAAGTAACCGGCCCGTGATAACGCAAACAGGACCCGACCGTAGGCATAGATAATCGTGTGAAAACTGGCAATGAGCCCGGTCAATGCAATCAGGGTGAAGGCCTGGGTCGTTAAACCCTCACCAAAGATGGCCTTGAAACCATCGCTCAGCGGAGCGTCCGATTTTCCCATGGCTTCTGCACCCCCGCCGACACCGCTATTGAGCACCATCGTGAACAGGGACAGGACCAGCAGTGTTACGATTCCCAGGATCAAAGCGCGGGGCATGTCGCGGACCACGTCGTGCGTTTCTTCAGCCGCCAGGGGAAGTTGTTCAATCGCCAGGTAAAACCAGATTGCAAAAGGAAGCGCAGCAAAGACACTGGCCCAACCACCGTTGAAAACCTCGCCAAGCGAGGCCGGCTGATCCTTGACGGCCAGCAGTGAAGCATCAAATGAACCGCTGGACAGGACAGCCAGGTAGAAAAAGACCAGTACAGCAATCGCCAGTACGGTCATGATTAATCCAAAGCGTAACGTCAGTTGCGCTCCCAGGATGTTGATCGTCACGAACAGGGCATAGGCCAGTACCCACCAGGTTTCCACGGGAACCAGGGGTAGTAAGGCATTCAAGTACCCCCCGATGTAATAAACGATGACGGCCGGGGTCAGCACGTACTCGATCGTGTCCGTGACACCGCAGATGAAACCTCCGGTGGGACCCAGTGCATTACGGGTAAACGAGTAAAAGCCCCCGGCATGCGGCAGCGCCGAAGATAACTCGGCGATACTCAGGACCATGCAGACATACATGATGGCCATTGCGAAAGTTGCCACCGCCAGTCCCCAGAAACCACCCGCCAGTAACCCACCATTCCAGCCCCCGTAGTCCCCGGAAATGACAGCGCCGACGCCCAGCGCCCATAACAGGATCCAGCCTGCACTCGGCTTGAGCTTTCGATCCTGCAGGTACGAAGCATCCACGTTTTCATAGCCAGCCACGCCGGCCACATGCTTTGCCATGGTCAATTTCTCGAGCTACTGGGGAAAAGGAGGACTGACATTCTCGTCCAGGGGAAAGATAGGTCGAACGCATTGAGTATAGGGTAATGAATGGAGGTTGGCACTGGTCGAACCAGGTACATCCACGGCCACGATACGAGAAGTGATGGCGTCGTAGTAGGGTCGAAACCCGTTGGGAGATTTGACCACGACCAGGTCAAAGTCAGCCGGGTCCAGGCCTTGTGATTGATAGACCTGCTGGCCAACCACGAAAACCGTTTCCGAGGTAACCACGATATGCAGGTTGCCGGCTACCAGTACCGCCGTGGTACCTCCCTCGCCGGCAGTACCGTTTTCATAAACAAAGTGACCGTCCGACAAGTGTTGTACGGTCACTTCCAGGTCCAGCGGCGTGAACCGTTCCGGGTCCAGGGTGCCACCCAGGGATAACGTGAGAGTAGCTCCCTGGCCTGCGGCCTGTGCCTGTTGAGCTGCCGGCTTATCAACGATTAGCAACAGGGCTTTTCCCTGGTAATCCTGTTGCACCAGCCCTCTCAGGATTGCGTTGCTGTCCCCGGAGGCACCCGATGCCGTGGCATCGGCAGCGTCTGAGAAAACCGTGAGCCCCTCGTCCGAGTTGGCGATTTCAATGGACTCGTTCAGTGAGGTCAGCTCTGCCTGGAAAATTTCTCGATGGTCCCACATGAAGCGAGCCAGTCGTTCTGCCTCCTGATCGGCACGCTCCTGGTTATTGTTCGTGGTGATCAAGACGTTGGACTGCAGGGCAGGTACATCCGTGAAGGGATTACCAATAAGAATCCCGGCTGCCAGCCCATCATCCTGCCCTTCGCTTGCCTGGCAGGATTCGATTGCTTCACCGAATTTTCCAGTGGCGGTAATTAATTCGTCTCCTCGAACCAGCATGGGGATTTCGACCCGGGCAACAGTCGGCTGGGCGGATCCCGACAGCATGGCGAGTACGTTCCTGGCAGCCCGCTGGCCCGTTTCATAGTGGTCGACGTGTGGATACGTATGATACGGAACCAGGATATCGGCCATCTCCACCATGCGATCGGTGAGGATAGCATGCAGATCCAGGGATCCGACGATGGGAATGTCACCCAAGATTTCTCGTACCTTGCTTAACAGGAGACCCTCGGGATCACCTTCCGTTTCCCCAGCCATGGCACCGTGCAGCACGATATAGGCAGCATCAATTTCAGGTTGTTCAGCAATAGTAGCGCTTATCTCGTCGATCAGTCGGTCCAGGTCCGCGGTGGGGATATGGCCTCCGGAGACGGCCCAGGCCGCCATCGTGGGTACAACTTCAATGTTCGCTGCTTCCGCGAATACGTCGAGTGCACCGGCGACTTCCGTTTTCGTGCCCCGTAATGTTTCCAGTAGATGTTCACCCAGGACGACCTGGAAATCGTCGTAGCGCGTGGGAACCGGATTAAAGACACCCGTTTCCTGTTTCATTTCAGCGATCAATACACGTGGCATGGTCACAAGTTCCTCGAGTTAGCGGTGATTCAACCAGGTCCAGGGAAAATGATAGATAGGTGTGACATGGCCTGATGATTGTTTCCAGTATCAAACATGTTATGCTCCACGTTTTGTCACAAGAGTATTATTATACGCGGGAAATTTATGCCGCGTGTCCCAGTTCAGGATAAATCATGAAGATCACTGATGTCGAAGCGATTCATCTGCGAATTCCCGATGTGGAGGAGATTGCGGATGGTACCCAGGATGTGTTGGTCGTGCGCGTCCATGCCGATAACGGCCTGGTGGGTGTTGGTGAAGTGACCAGCCAGTCGTACGTTTGCAAGGCCATCATCGAGGCTCCTCGCTCGGCAGAACGTCGACACGGCCTGAAGGAAATTTTGGTGGGACAGGAGGTGGGTGATCTGCAGGAAATGTGGCAGACCATGTACTACCACACCAATCGCTTTGGCCGACGAGGAGCAGCCATTCATGCGATTAGTGGAGTCGATATTGCACTCTGGGATCTGCAGGGCCAGGCATTGGGAAAATCTGTTTGCGAATTGATGGGTGGGCGGCAGCGCGAAGATATTCGCGCCTATGCGAGTTACCTGTTTGGAGATGAACCCGCAGGAACGGCAGCCCTGGCCCAGGAAGCGGTCGATCTCGGTTTAACCGCAGCCAAGTTTGGTTGGAGCGTTTTTGGTCGTGATCCCGACGTTGATGTTGCGCATGTCCAGGCCGCTCGCGATGTGCTCGGTGATGAACGTGATCTGATGGTGGACGTGGGCTGTAAGTGGACCGCTGACGTGGCGCTGGAACGTGCCAGGCTCCTGCAGCCACTGGGGATCAAGTGGTTGGAAGAACCCTTGTCCCAGGATGATCTGCAGGGCTACAAGCAGTTGTGTGCAGAGTCGCCGGTACCTATCGCCGGAGGAGAAGGCGATGTGACATCCTATGATTTCGAACGATTGATCGATTGTGGTTTGAGTTACCTGCAGCCCGATGTCGCTTTCTGTGGCGGGCTTACCGTTTGTCAGCAAGTCAGCCAGATGTGTACTGACACCACCACGGTCTGTGTACCCCATTGTTTTAGCACCGGGATCAACCTGGCTGCCTCACTGCACTGGATGGCCTCGGTGGGTGGGGATCTCGTGGAATATTGCCTGCGGCCTTCACCACTGATGCGAAAGCTGGTCAGTAACCTGCCTCCGTTGGAGAATGGACGCGTGCCAGTCCCAACTGGACCAGGCCTGGGTATTACGATTGATGAAGAAATATTGGAAACCTATCGCGTGGATTATGAATGACCCGGGACGGGTATGATTGGCCACGCCACCTACGAGGAGCATGATTGTGGATCCGAACTACGTGGGAATTCAACGGAAAGTGCGTTTGCTGCTGGGCTTGCTGCTGGGATCGTTAGTTGGGATCCAGGGGGCAGATGCCATGCTCCCCACGGACTGGATTCCGGTTACCGATGAAAAGCAGGTGTCACGCAGCGATGACTGGCAGGTAGATCGTTTTCGCTTTGCAGAAACAAGCCACCTGGTGACCAGCGAACCGGGCGCCACCCTGGAATGGAAGTTCCAGGGAACAGGGCTGGCCCTGCGGCTTGGCAACCATGCAGTACCAGCTTATGGAAAGCCAAGCCTGGGACAAATCAGGGTCACGGTGGATGATCAGCCAGCGATCATTGTTGCTTCCCAGTCAAGTTGCCTGGAGCGCGTGGTGGCAAGAGGTTTGCCCTCGGGCCCTCACCGGGTTCGTGTTGTTCACCAACCCTCTTCTCATGGCACCGGCTGCCGGGTAGAGGCTTTTCGAGCGATTCCCGCGGTCAGTGGTGATATCCAGTTCCAGGTCCAGGGGGAAGAGAACGCCTTCCTGGTCGATGTGCGCGCCATCGTGAAGCGCGACGGGGTCGTGATCCGGGACGCCCTGGTGCGAAACTGGCTTAATGGTCATGCCGCCCTGGTCGGACTGCCGGTGGGCACGGGTTACCAGTTGGAAATACGTGCCAGCGGATGGCAGACCGTACAGACAAAACCATTCCAGGTGCAGGATGGAGAGACGACGCTCCTGGAATCCATCTTCCTGGCAAGGATCACGGATACGAAAATATCAAGTTTTCGTTTTCCAGTCATGAATCAGCCAGCGATACGAAAACCAGGAGCAACCTTCCGAGCCCGCTTTCTCGGGTTTGATACCGAGATCAAGCGAGTGACCTTGTCTCGTCGCCAGGGCTCAGCCACGATTTCTCGCCAGGTCCCGTTCCAGGAGGATCAGTCAGCTGCATTTTATTATGATCGCGAGGTCACCGTGCAATTGCCGGCCGACATGCCCAGCGGACTCTATGACCTGTCCGTCTACGTGGAAGGTGGCCGAAGAACGCGCACGTGTCACTCACCACGCAGTGTGTTCGTGGTTAAGGAGTTTCCACGTGATCCCGTGTTTGTCAGCTTTGGACATCTTGATACATCGGCCCAGTACCAGGCGGAATACCTGCAGCGACTGGCCAATGTGATCAATATCCTTTCACCAGACATGGTTTTGATCAGTAACTCAGTGAATCCGGCTTATATTTCCGGAGCACTGGCTCACCTGGAAGTGCCCTACGTGATTAACTTTGGTAATCACCAGTTCTATGGAAATGAGAAATGGTATGGAGCCCCCGTGGGTATCATCGATTATGGACCCGACCTTTCGATTCTCAACTTTGGGTACCCCTGGCACGTGAACCTGGACCAGGCCGATGGCTTGTTGTCAGCCCGGAGTAAAGTGGCCTGTAAGGTCATCAACGCCTTCGAACATAACGCACCCGTGAAGTCTTTCCTCGACCGGCACCATGTGAACCTGATTCATGATGCGCATGGTATTGGCGCCAAGGTGATGGACATGGGGGCCACGCCGACCAAGCGCGTTGGCAAGGTGAACTCGGAGAGTTATCGGATTATTCGTTTTCAAGGTAACCAGGTAGTGTCCGCTACCTACCTGGATCACGAAACGGCACCGATTCCATTTGCCCGGGACGCACCTCAAACGTTGGAGCGCGTTGATATCGACACACCTGACCCGGGAACCTTGAAAACCGTGAAAGTGATTAACCGCCTGGAAGAATCCTATCGAGACTGCCGCCTTCGCTTCGTGATGCCTCGTGGCACATACCAGGTCGTGGGAGGTCGCTTACTCCACGCGATCGCGGCTGATGATGGCAAGCAGGTCGTGCTCACCGTGACCCTCGATCTGCCTGCCCGGCAGACTCGTCGAGTGTCCCTGCAGACCCGGTAAAACCGGACCGGCTTATTTGGAACTAGCGGCCTGGTCCGCCGACATGTTCAGTGCCCAACGGATTGCCTGGTACAGCAAGTGGTTGGTTGCCGGATTCTTGAAGTCATCAGGGTGTCCCAGGGACGTGTAGAAGACACGGCCGCCAAACTTGTTCGTGTTGACCCAGGCAATCGGCTCTGTTGGTTTGCCGGGAATGGTGCCGTGCAGCAGGGCGGTGGCTGACTTGGCCAACGGACTGACCAGGTAGAGTGAACCCTGCCCCTGCCACTGGGAGAGATCGATCTTGTCCAGGATCGGATGTCCCGCAGCGCCCTTCGCAACCTCGAGCGCGACCTTGGGTCCTTCCCCGTGGTGACCCGTGTAATGACCGCCAATGACTTCCGCATCGAAGTTTTCCCAATCTGCCAGGCCAGCTGGAATTTCTTTGCCACGTAGTGAAAAAGCATGATTCGCAGTTCGAATGCCAACGACCGGTTTGCCTGCCTCGATAAACTTACGGACAAATTCCATTTGCGCCTTGGGAAGAACTCGGCGGCGTGCGCTGACCAGCAGCAGGTCG
>JAZADA010000507.1:0-7146 GCA_036124135.1 Planctomycetota bacterium
CCAGTTAAGTCAAATCACCGTGATCGTGGATGAGCTCGATAACGTCAAATCGACAGCCGCCCATATCGAGGAGACACTGAAGGCACATAACGAAAAAGAAGACATGGATGTCGTCGTGCCCCTGGACCTGTTGGAACAGGCCGAAAACACGAAAATGATGTTCATGGTGTTCATGGGCATGATTGCGGGAGTGTCGCTGGTCGTGGGTGGCATTGGCATTATGAATATCATGTTGGCCACCGTCACCGAACGAACACGCGAGATCGGCGTGCGTCGTGCCCTGGGAGCACGACAGCGAGACATTATTCGACAGTTCCTGGTGGAGACCGTGGCCCTCTCCGCCATGGGCGGTGTCACGGGAATCCTCGGCGGATTGATCTGCCCTTACGTGATTACCGGGCTACGATGGGCGATTAATGAAATCAATGCGGATTTAATGAAAGACCTACCTGATATCGTCCAGAACATGGAACCCCAGATCGTGGAGCTCTCCATCCCGTTGGCCTTCGGGATCTCGGTCATCGTGGGAATCCTTTTCGGAGTCTACCCTGCCATGCGAGCAGCCCAGATGGATCCCATCGAAGCCCTGCGACACGAGTAAGACCATCAATCGCGATCCAGCTGGTTCAATCGTGGACAAACCGTGCCAGTTCCTGGACCAGCCCCTCCAGCGTTTCACGCGAATGGCCATAACAGAGGCTCAACCGCAAACAGGATGCTCCCTCGGCGACCGAGGGGGGACGAATTGCCGGGACCAGGAATCCTGCCTCGCGCAGCTGCTGTGACCAGGCCAGGGCCCGTTCCGGACTCCCCACCGGCAGTGCAAAGATCTGGCTCTGCAAGCTTCCCAGCGGCCAACCCTGCTCGATCAACTGATCATGAAGCCAGGCTGCCTGCTCCATCAGGTCTTCACGTCGCCCAGGTTGTTCATCGACGATCTCCAGGGCACGCAATCCAGCTGCCGCCAAAGCCGGCGGAGATGCCGTGGAAAAAATATAGGGTCGCGCACGATTAACCAACCATTGGACCAGTTGTTCACTACCGGCCACGAAACCACCGGCTGAACCCAAGCCCTTGCTCAGGGTCCCCACGCGAACATGAACACCCTCTTCCACCTGCTGGAGCTGGCAGACGCCTCGCCCGGTTGCTCCCAGGACCCCGGTGGCATGCGCCTCGTCCACCATCAGGATGGCATCATGTTCAGCCGCCAGCGCAGCCAGGTCAGGCAGGGGAGCCAGGTCGCCATCCATACTGAACAATGTATCGGTAACGATCAGCCGACGACGAAACGAGGTTGAGGCGACCAGTCGGTCCCGCAGGTCCCCCGTATCAAGATGCGGGTACACCTCGATCTTTGCTCCCGAAAGTCGACAACCGTCAATGATACTGGCGTGGTTCCTGGCATCACTAAAAATAACATCCCCGGGGCCGACCAGGGCAGCAATCGTCCCGGAGTTCGCCGCGTATCCGGATGGAAACAGGATTGCTTCCTGGCACCCTTCAAAGCGGGCCAGGGATTGTTCCAGCTGCGCATGCAGGTCACCGTAACCCACGATCAGCGGACTGGCTCCACTACCCCAGCCAGCTGTCTCGAGTCCCTGGTGTACGCTGTCGAGCAATGCTTCTGCAGCCAGGCCGAGGTAATCATTGGAGGCAAAATTACCCAGGGATCGACCATCGATCGCGATGCGAGCTGCCGCCTGGGGTCCCGCTCGCAGCTGACGGTAACGACGCAGATGCTGGTCGTCGAGACCCTTGAGTTCGTCATCTATCCAACGTAAAGGATCCACGCTTGCCGCCTATCACTAAGCTACTTCGAATGGGCATGCTTCCGAATGGCATCGAACTCGTTCTTGCGCACGGGCTGTACGGAGAGTCGCGAACCCTTGCGAAGCAATTCCATCTTTTCCAGTTTTTTCATACCGCGCAATGTTTCCAATGCAATGGGTTCGTCAAAGATCTCCACCAGCTTGATATCGACCATGAACCAGCGCGGATTTTCTGCACTCGATTTAGGATCGTAGTGCTTGTCATTAGGATCCCAGGAAGTGTGATCGGGATAACTTTCCCGGACCACACGGGCAACTCCAGCCACGGCCGGCGGCTTGGCATTGGAGTGGTAGAACAGCACCAGGTCCCCTTTCTTCATCTGGTCACGCATGAAATTACGCGCCTGGTAATTTCGCACCCCATCCCAGTGCGTGGTCTTGGTTTTTTCAGCGGCCAGGTCCTGGATCGAATAGGCATGAGGCTCGGACTTCATGAGCCAATAATTGTCAGCACTGAGTGGTTTGTTTGCTGCCATGACAAATAGATTCCTGCTTGATCCCCGGAGAATGATGTCGTCCTACGGCACCGGACCGCTGGCCTGTGGCCCGATTGTAGATGATGACAGCCGCGAAGAAAACCAACCAGCAGGCGGGGGCCAACAGAATGAATCCGGGCGAGACCTGCAGTAAGCAACAGCTACCGCAGGCGCATTGATAGCGACCGGAGCGGGTGTCACATTTTACCTACCCGACCTCGATTACTCGGGGCGACGCGCCACGGCCGTTTTCGGCAGGACACCCAGGTAAGCAAACAGGTCAGTAATCTCTTCCAGTGTCAGCTTGTCCAGCAACTGGGCTGGCATCGCGGACTGCTTGCTGTTTTCCACGGTTTCCACCTGTCCCTTGGGGACGGTGATCTTCTTACCGTTGGATTGCAAGACAATCCACTGCTCGCCAGGACCTGGAACAACGAGACCGCCGTAGATACGTCCATCGGTGGTCACGATTTGCCGGGAGCGATACTGGTCCGAAATAACATGGGATGGAAACACGATGGACTCGAGGATTTCCTTCTTGGTAAATCGCTTACGAATATTACTCAGGTCCGGTCCCATCACTTCACCACTGTCACCGAACCGGTGACATTTGACGCATTGCGACTTCTCGAAAACCAGGGCACCACGTTGGGCATTACCATGGGCACCCTCACCGGTGGTCAGGTAATCAGCCAGGTTACTGAAGGTCCACTTGCTTCCTTCCGGCGCCACGGGCAGTTTCGCTGCTGGCTTACCGGGGAAGCGATCCTGGAACCATCCCTGCCAGTAAGCAAGCTGGTCACTGACTTCTGCGGAATGCTCCTCGGGGGTTTGCTGAGCCGTCCAGTGTTCCAGCAACTCAACTGCCACAGCTGCATTTTTTGCATCCAGCTTCAGGCCATTGAGAATCACCTGGCGATAATACTGGGACTGCACGGGTCGCTGGTCGACCGTCTTGAGTTGAGAAAGTACTTCCTGGGCAACCTGCCCTTCCACGACCGCCAGGCTATGCAAGAGGTAGGACCAGTTCGATCCACCAGGTTCCTGGGACAGGCCGAGGGCAATAGGCTGTCGCAATTCAGGTTCACGTTTCCAGATTTCATGCAGGTATTTCATCGATTCCTGGTCACCACTGCGGGAGAGGACTGCGATGATACCTACCTTCAATCGGGTAATCGTATCACCACTACGATCGGCGATCGCCTGGTCGATATCCTTGATGTAACCCAGCAATTCCGCATCCAACTCTTTGGGCACCTGGAACAGGGCTCCGAGGGCGGCGTTGGGCCAGTCGCTGGCCTTGGAGAGTACCAATCGACTTTCCTCGGCTGTCATGGAACGGCAAAAATCGCGCGTGGCATGCATCACGTAGAGCGGTACCGCATTTCCCTTGCTGTTACGCTGGCTTTTCTCCAGGAACTGCAGCAACGCCATGCGGCGATCACCGGTCCATCCTGATTCCAGGAATCGCAGATGCAGGGCCAGGTGTAATCGGTCCGCGTTGGGTACGTCGGAATCGAGGTAGGCAAAGTAACGGTCCATGATGGACGACGCCTGCAGATGGGTCAGCAGGCGAATTAACTCGCGATTCATGACAGGATCACTTGCCGGGAATTCTTCCACCAGCTGGTTGCGCAGGGGAATCATCTCTTCCGGCTGAATCGCACCTCGGATCATGGCGACCTGCATCACGCGTAGCATTTCAATAAAATCTCGATCACTGACAAAACCTGCCATCACCTTGCTAAACTGATCAAGCACGGCCGCTGCATTTTGTCGATTGGGATCGGCGATCATCAGGGCCAGTGCACCTCGCACCAGGACGCTGTGATCTTCGCTGGCCAACATTTGTTCTTTCCACTCATGGGGTGGCATGCGTTCCAGCAAACGGCGAGCAGCCCAGGCTTCTGCACGATCCTGGGAGGCCAACAGGGGAGCAAGTTTATCAAACGAAGTCGTCTGACCTCCTCGCAACAGCGCCTCGCAGGCACGTCGACGGACATATCCATCCTTGTCCTCCATGAGGCGTACCAGTGCAGCCTGGGTTTCTGGTGTGGGATAAAGACCCATCAGGTAAGCGGCCTTGGCCCGGACCTGTTCGTTTTTCGTGGCGGCCAGTTCCACCAAAAGCTCCTGGGATGGCAAGGGACCAAACCACTGCATCAAGTCGAGTGCACGCGTACGATAGTTGGCCGGATTCGCTGGACTGCGAGCCACGCTAACCAGCAGGGGTGCCCAACGGTCTCCCAGCTGGGTTTGAATTTGAGCAATACTCTGGCGGCCCCAGGCACTGTGCAACTGGGGTTGTCGAATCGCAGCACTAATCCCCTGGCCGAGATCCATCGCTGACTTGTTCACATCACCTTTCCAATGAACACGGTACAACCCTCCACTGGTCTTGCGACCGCCGGTGATAAAGTAAAGGTCACCATCGGGAGCAACCGCCAGGTCCGTGACATTCAGTGGTGAGCCTTCCAGGAACACCTCGCTGTTAGCAATATAGCTGGACCCACTCTGTTTCGTTTTAACGGCCAGGATCCGACCCTCAGACCAGTCTGCCAGGAACATCGCTCCTCGGTAACGCGCAGGAAAAGCCACGTGGTTATAGGTCACGGCTCCCGTGGGAGAACCACGACCGGTATCCAGGAGTGCGGGCATGTTGTCGACAAAATACTCGGGCCACTTGGACCAGCCACTGCGCCAGCCAAATTCTGCACCCTCGGTGACATGGTAAAGCTGGGTCGGACGATACCATAACGATCCTCGATCCGATTCCATGTCCGAATCATGAACAAATAAATCACCCTGCTCGGTAAAGGCAAGGTCGTAGGCATTGCGTAAACCACCACACACCTGCTGGAGCTGTTTACCTTCGATCGTGACACGCAGCACGACGCCACCCGGTGCCTTGATACCTACCGCATGCCCGCCGGGATCCTCGTAACGTGGTTGGACCAGGTCACCCTCGTAAGGATTCTGGTAAGGACTCGATGTCTCGTATTCTCGCTTGGGTTGAATATGATTTCCCAGCACGACGTACAACATGCCATCGGGTCCCAGCGCAATACCGTGGGCCCCATGCTCACCCGTTTGCTCCTGGAACTTCACGAGAGTCCGCGCTCGCTCCAGGACCCCATCGTGATCTTCATCCGAGAGTCGATACAACGCATAGCCATCCGGTCCCGTGCCCGTGACAAAGACCTCTCCGTTCAGGGCCAAAATACCCTGGCAACTGGTTACCTGTTCACAGTAGGTTCGCACCTTGTCCAGTTGAAAGTCACCGTTGCTGTCGTAGGCCAACAGCAGCGGACCATTTTCCTGGGACAAGATCGCATGACCGAACTCGTTGAAGGTCATGGCAATCAAGGAACCTGTCAAATCGTCATCAATCAGGCGACGAACTTCGAAATCCTCGCTCACGCGAAATCTCTCAGCACGGTCACGTTCCTCCGTGGCGACACCCTCCTGGATATCCCAGGGAGCCGTATCTCCCAGCTTGCCAAATGATTGAGAAGCTTTCCAACGGCGATCCGTATAAACACTTGTATTCCACAGTGGCAACGCATTCAGACTCGATAACCAAGTGTCGTTCGTCGAGTGCGATATCCAGCCACTCTCACGCTCCTTAACCATCACACGCGCTGCCAGTGCTGCCGTGGAACCAGTTCGATTACTGACCCAGACAGCGACCGTATTGCGACCTGACTTGATATGAGCACTTACGTCAAAGCTGGCCAATCGCTTACTGCTGTTGCCCCGGCCAATACGACGTCCGTTTACAAACAGTTCAAACTCATCATCTGCCACCATCTCAATCCGACAACTCTCGGGCTGCTCCGCCGTGAAAGATTTTCGGAAGTGGCAAACTGTTTCAGGGACCTCATCCTTGGGATGGTCTGCCCACCAGATCCACTCAGCCTCCTGGCCAACCACCAACGATGGCATGCCGAGCACAACGGCTACAAGCATCCAAGCGAACCCACGCGCTGTTCCTGTCAACTGCTGGTACCCTAAACCATCTCTTCTCATCGTCATGACCTCGCGGGCTAATACAAAAGGTAAGCTTCTGGCGAAAATATCTTCTGGCAGCCAACGAACCGTCCTACGACGTTTCGCGCAGCCGATACAAATAACCTCTGGATGGCAAGTCGTTTGCCATGGATCAACACACCTGGAATGCACCACAAAACCTCTGCGCATTCCACCGGCGCGGGCAGAGAGTACCAATAAACAGGTTGGCAGAGCAACAGCGGATTAGGGCACCAGAACGGGACATGCGGCGGGATCTGCTAGCAAGAACGAGCAGGAAGAATGGTCCTTGCAGAAACCACCAGGGACCAAGACTTTCCACCAAGCTGCAACGAAGAAAAGGACCGTGCCGCACAAACGGTGCTAGCTAATCATCAGCCTATTTATTTTGCAGGTGATGATCGCTTTCACCAATCACCGCATCGTATCGATGGCGCCCGGGTTCTACCCGGCCACGGTCACTGTAGAAAATGGCATCTTTGCGAGGACTGATTTGTGAGTCCGACAGATATTGCACGTGGCCATCTTCAAAGAGCACATTTTGACCATTCCCTCCATGATTACTGCTACGACGACCCAACAGCATGGGACTGGGAACATCTGCCATGATGGGATAAAACGAGCGCCGCAGGTTCCGTGGTGGAAAATATCGTCCCTTGGACCAATACCCCAGGTTATAGCCATACGTACCACCCATCTGGCGCTGCAGACTCACCAGTTCCTTTTCCGTCGCCTCGTCCAGGGCACGTGGTGTGGGAGGCGTCCAGCCGGCCCATTTCTCCTGGTCTGGCACCGCTGGACAGAGGAACAAT